>MGQA01000110.1:44350-86976 GCA_001797665.1 Deltaproteobacteria bacterium GWF2_42_12
GCTAATTAGTGTTTTTGGATGTGGCGGTGACAGGGATAGGGGAAAGAGGCCGATTATGGGTGAGACTGCAACAAGGTTGAGTGATTTTACAATAGTAACATCGGACAATCCAAGAAGCGAAGATGCTGTTCAAATTATAAAAGAGATTGAGAGGGGTATCAACACAGGGGTCAAGGGTCAGGGGCCTGCCCCTGCAGGCTCTAAGCAGGGGTCAGGGGTCAGGAGGGTTGAAGATTTTCAAATCCGAAATCAGAAATCCGAAATCCGAAATGCCTACACGGCCATTCCTGATAGGCATGAGGCAATCAGGGTTGCGGTCAATATGGCAGTTCCTCAAGATATAATTCTTATTGCAGGAAAGGGGCATGAGGATTATCAGATAATTGGCGATAGAAAGTTTCCATTTGACGATGTCAAAGAGATAAAAAAGGCAATGGCAGAAAGAGAAGCCATGAAGGTTGCATAAACAAGAAATGATGAGACTTACAATAAGAGATATTTTAAATGCAGTTGGTGGTCGTTTAATAAGCGGCCATGAAGGCGTCTTTGCTAATGGTGTTTCAACAGATTCAAGGACTATAAGGCGCGGTGAACTGTTCTTTGCTTTAAAAGGGCCAAGATTTGATGGGCATAAATTTATTGATGATGTAGTTAAAAAAGGGGCAGCAGGCGCGGTTGTATCAGCAGAGGTCAGGGGCCTGCCCCTGCAAGCAGTAAGCAGGGGACAGGAGCCAGGGTCCGGGAGTTCTTCGACTCAATTTGGAATAATCCATGTTGAAGATACGCTCAAGGCCCTTGGCGACCTATCAGCGTATTGGAGAAAGACTCATCCTGTTCCACTAATTGCAGTAAGCGGCAGTTGTGGAAAGACAACCACAAAAGAGATGATAGCATCTATACTCAATACATCGCGCTGTATCCTAAAAACCGAAGGGAATTTAAATAATCTGATTGGTCTTCCACTTACCTTATTTGGCCTAAATAATATTCACAAGGCTGCTGTGGTAGAACTTGGGATAAGCATGATAGGAGAAATGAAAAGGCTCGCTGAAATATGCAAGCCTAATATAGCTGTCCTTACAAATATTGGAGAGGCGCATACAGCGATACTTGGAAGCATAGAAGGGGTTGCTGCTGCAAAGGGTGAGCTTTTTCAGGGGATGGGGACTGACGGAACTGCTATTATAAATATTGATGATCCGTGGCTTTTAAAAATAGCAAACAATTTTACTGCAAAAAAGGTGACATTCAGTCTGAAGTCAGAGGCTGATGTAATGTTGAAGGATTATTCTTTGGATAATGCAAAAGGAATGTCTGCAACATTTATAGTCATGGGGAAAGAAATTCTCGTCAGGCTGAAATATGCCGGTATACATAACCTTTCCAATGCAGCAGCAGCCATCGCAGCAACGTTTCCTCTTGTGGTAGCAAAGGAGGAAATCATAGAGGGACTTTATTCTGCAGAGCCCATACCTGGCAGAACGGAGATTATTTCAGCAGCGAGCGGTATAACTATTATTGATGATACCTATAATGCCAATCCCCTGTCTATGGAGGCGTCTTTAAAAACTCTATCATCCGTTGTAGGCGGAGGAAGAAAGATCGCTGTGCTCGGTGATATGCTTGAATTGGGAGATATAGCTCAGGATGCCCACAGGAAAATTGGCAGACTGGTGCGGGAAGCAGGGATAGACATATTTTTTGCTATGGGCAGTTTCAGTAAAGATTTTGCTCGAGGCGCAATTGAGGCAGGCATGTCTCCTGAGAGAATCAATGTGGCAACAGATAAAACCAGCCTTATTAAAGGCCTTAAAAATATTATAAGGCAAGGGGACGTTATTCTTATCAAGGGTTCAAGGGTAACGGCCATGGAGGAGGTAGTAGAAGAATTGAAAATTGCAAAATGAAAATTGCAAAATGAAAAAAGTTTTTATTTTTCAATTTTAAAATTTGCATTCTGCACTTTGCATTTTTCAATGGAGTGAAACGACTTATGCTATACCATTTATTATATCCGCTCCACACCTATCATACGATATTTAATGTATTTCAATACATTACATTCAGGACTATTTATGCTGTTGTGACTGCGCTATTTTTAAGCTTTATAGTAGGGCCATATCTTATAAAGAAAATGTCTGCTATGCAGATAGGTCAGGTAATAAGAAAAAATGGGCCGCCACAGCATTTGAATAAAGAAGGGACTCCAACAATGGGAGGAGTAATAATACTTTTGGCTGTAATTGCGCCAACCCTGCTGTGGGCGAATCTTAAAAATCCATATATTTGGCTTCTGATTGCAGTCACACTTGGCTTGGGTGTAATAGGTTTTGTAGATGACTTTAAGAAGATAGTGCAAAAAAATAGCAAGGGGCTATTACCAAGGTATAAATTCCTCTGGCAGGTTGTTATTGCCCTGGGTGTGGGATTGTTTCTATATTTTATGGGATTCAGCACCTCCATAACTGTTCCATTTTTTAAGAATGCGGTGATACCTCTCGGATGGTTGTATATACCATTTGTCATTTTAGTCATAGTGGGCGCATCAAATGCTGTAAATCTTACAGATGGATTAGATGGGCTTGCTATCGGGCCAATAACGATAGTTGCTGCAACGTATATGTTGTTTGCCTATCTTACAGGCCATGTAAAGATAGCCAACTATCTTCAGATTCTGTATGTGCCACAGGTGGGAGAGTTAACTATCTTTGCAGGCGCACTGGTTGGCGCCAGTCTTGGTTTTCTATGGTTTAATAGCTATCCTGCCCAGATTTTTATGGGCGATGTTGGCTCTCTTGCGCTGGGAGGCGCTGTAGGAACATTGGCTGTTATGACAAAACAAGAAATATTGTTGGTTCTTGTCGGTGGGGTATTTGTTGTAGAGGCCCTTTCAGTAATATTTCAGGTGAGCTCATTTAAACTGAGGGGGAAAAGGATGTTCAGGATGGCTCCCCTGCACCATCATTTTGAATTAAATGGCTGGCCAGAACCAAAGATAATAGTCAGGTTCTGGATTATATCCATTATACTTTCATTAATAGCTATCAGTACACTTAAACTGAGATGAAGATAAAGACAGAAATTGAGAAACGGAGAAACGGGGAAACGGGGATAAATTCTCTGATTCCCCGATTCCCCGATTCCCCGATTCATCAGTTATACTGGGATTTAAAAGGCAGGAACGTCCTTGTAGTCGGGCTTGCCAAAACAGGGGTCTCTACTGCCAAGTTTTTGAATGAGAGAGGGGCTATAGTAACAGCTACAGACATTTTACCTGCGTCTCAAATTAAAGGCATTAATGATTTGCAGGATTCTGGCATAACAGTTGAAGCCGGTAAGCATACCCTTAAATATTTTTTAGATGCAGAGCTTATTGTTCTGAGTCCAGGGGTTCCTCTTCAGATATGGCCGTTGAATGAGGCAAAGAAGAAGGGTGTTGAGATAATAAGTGAAATAGAGCTTGCATACAGTTTCATAGAAGAGCCTATAGTGGCAATAGCAGGGACAAATGGAAAGACAACCACAACAACCCTTATAGGAAAGGTTCTGGAAGATGCGGGTAAAAAGGTATTTGTCGGCGGCAACATTGGTTTGCCACTTATCGAATATGTTGCTTCTGGCCAAAAGGCAGATTATCTTGTTGTAGAGGTGTCGAGCTTCCAGCTTGAAGGTATAAGACGGTTTAAGCCAAATGTGGCTATTCTCTTGAATATAACAGAGGACCATCTTGATAGATACGCAAACTTTGATGAATATGCTGCTGCGAAGTTCAGGTTCTTTGAAAATATGGGGGAAGGAGATTTCGCAATTATAAATAGTGACGACCCTGTTATAAATTCGAAATTTGAAATTCAAAATTCGAAATTTCAAGTAATACCCTTTAGTAGCACCAAGATTTTAAAGAATGGGCTATATTACAAAGATGGTCGAATTGTTTATTCTATGGCTGGTAAAGAGGAATTTTATCCAACGGATAACTTTAAACTCAAAGGTATTCACAATATTGAGAATATAATGGCAACTATTGCTGCAATTAGGTGTTGCGGTATTTCAAAGGATAAAATATTAAAGACCGTAGAAGGGTTTCATGGCCTGCCGCACAGGATGGAGTTCGTAAGAGAGGTAAAAGGTGTTGCATATTATAATGACTCTAAAGGCACCAATATAGGTGCTCTTCAAAAGTCACTCGAAGGGCTTGATGCACCTGTGATACTTATTGCTGGCGGTAAAGACAAAGGGGGCGATTACAGGGTCCTAAGCAATTCAATAACGGATAAGGTGAAGCTGCTAATATTATTAGGAGAGGCAAAAAATAAGATAAAGGAAGCATTTAATGGTTTGACAAAGATTGTAATGGTTGAATCCTTAAAAGAGGCGGTAGATGTGGCATATCATAATGCTAATACAGGGGATGTGGTTTTACTCTCTCCTGCCTGTTCCAGTTTTGACATGTTTAAGGATTATAAAGAGAGAGGGGAGATTTTCAGGAAATTAGTAAATACTTTACAGTAAGAGATTAATATGCTTAGGCTCAGAGATGTAGATAGGATGTTGATACTTACAACAACAGCCCTTGTGGCAACGGGGCTGATTATGGTCTATTCTACCAGCTATATAATGGCAATGAAAAAATATGGCAGCGAATACTTCTTTGTAAAAAAGCAGTTCATCTTTATATTAATCGGGTTTCTATTTTTTATAATTGCTTCAAAAATAGATTATCATTTTTATCAGAGATGGGTGTATCCATTACTCCTTGCGAGTTTTGCTCTTCTCTTAGTCCTTGCGTTTATTCCCGGTGTAGGCAATGAGGTGGGCGGCGCAAGGAGATGGTTGAAGCTGGGGCCTCTTACATTTCAGCCTTCTGAGCCTGCAAAGCTTGCTGTAATCATGTACCTTGCCTACTACCTGTCAACCAAAAAGGAGAAGATAAAAACCTTTTCTCGAGGCTTTTTGCCGCCAATTATTATGAGCGGGCTGTTTATAGCTTTGATATTAAAACAACCTGATTTTGGAACAGCGCTGTCGCTTGGAGCCATTGCTATTATTTTGATGTTTATTGCCGGAGTAAGATTGAGACATATCTTTTCTCTTGTTGTCTTTGCAATGCCATTTTTATATCTGATGGTTTCACGGGTTGATTACCGCATGAAACGGATGCTTACCTTTTTAGACCCATGGAAGGATTCGGATGGCGCTGGATTTCAGCTTGTTCAATCTCTTATCGGGTTTGGCGCAGGCGGTATTTGGGGTGTTGGGCTCGGCAGCGGTAAACAAAAGCTATTTTACCTGCCAGAGGCGCATACTGATTTTATCCTTTCAGTAATCGGGGAAGAGCTTGGTCTGATAGGGATTTCTTCACTTGTTGTATTGTATCTCATTGTCCTGTTCTGTGGTGTAAGGATTGCGCTTAAGGCTGAAGACCTTTTTGGTCAATATCTCGCTATTGGCATCACACTGCTAATTTTGTTGCAGGCTGTTGTAAATATGGCTGTAGTAATGGCGCTTTTGCCGACAAAGGGACTAACTCTTCCTTTTATTAGCTATGGTGGGACATCTCTTGTAGTCAATATGATAGGTATGGGCATACTTTTGAATATATATAAAACAGAAAATAGAAGGTAAAAAAATGAGAAATAAAACAGGATGTTATTTTCTTATTTTTCTAATTTTCTCATTTTTCTAAATTATGAAGATTGTATTAACAGGTGGAGGCACAGGAGGGCATCTGTTTCCAGCCCTTGCATTAGCAGAGGAATTTAAAGAAAGAGATAGAAAATGTGAGCTTTTATTTGTTGGCAGCGCCGCTGGTATAGAAAATAAGATTGTTCCAAACTATGGCTACAGATTAGAGCTTTTAGACATAAATGGATTTAAAGGCAGAGGATGGCCAGCCAAATTTACTACAGGTTTAAAGGCAGTAAAGGCAATTTTCCAGGCTGTAAAGATTCTTAAATCTTTTAGGCCGGATGGGGTGATAGGCACAGGTGGGTATTCGTCAGGTCCTGTAGTTTTGGCAGCAAGACTTCTTGGGATAAAGACAGCTATTTTAGAGCAGAATATAGTACCTGGTTTAACGAATAGAATTTTCGGAAGATTTGTAAATATAATTTTTATAGCATTTGAGCAGAGTAAGAGGTTTTTCCCCAGTGGCAGGGTTTTATTGTCAGGGAATCCAATTAGGAAAGAGTTATTGAAGGCAGGAGGTAGAGGAGAGAAGGTGGGGATAAATGGGAAGGCCCAAAAATTTACCATTTTAATTTTTGGTGGAAGCCAGGGGGCAAAGGCAATTAATACCGCTATTTTAGACGCAATGGAATATCTATCTGATATAAGGGGCTCAATAAGAATTATTCATCAAACAGGCGATTTGGATTATGCAGCTGTGAAGGAAATGTATGAGAGGAAGGGTATTAAAGCTGAGGTCTATAAGTTTATAGATGACATGGCATCGGTCTATGCCGCAGCAGATTTGGTAATATGCAGGGCAGGCGCCACATCCATTGCTGAGATAACTGCTCTGGGACTTGCCTCCATATTGGTGCCATATCCATTTGCGGCAAACAACCATCAAGAGATTAACGCAAGATGTTTGGCGGATAAAGGGGCTGCAATTATGATGAAACAAGATGAAATTGTTGGGGATATATTGGCCTCTTATATTCGGCGATTTAATGAAAACCCAAAATCGCTGACAGAGATAAGGGAAAAGGCATTAGCCTTTGGTAAACCCGATGCAGCGCAGGAGATTGTAAGCAGTTTTCGACACTTTATTGAAAATGCAAATAAAACCAGAAGGTTGAGGACGTGGTTATAGATTATGTATAAGGGACGTATAAAGCATATTCACTTTATAGGTGTCGGTGGCAGCGGCATGAGCGGCATTGCAGAGGTGCTTTTTAATCTTGGTTATAAAATTACTGGCTCTGATGTCAGGATATCAGACACTACAAGAAGGTTAGAGAATCTTGGAATCAAGATATTTATTGGTCATAGAGCAGAGAATATAAATGGCTCGGATGTGGTTGTATATTCATCTGCTGTGAAAAGAGATAATCCTGAGATTTTATATGCAAAGGAAAAACTTATCCCGGTTATACCGCGGGCAGAGATGCTTGCAGAGCTGATGCGGATGAAATATGGGATAGCCATTGCAGGAACCCACGGTAAAACTACGACTACTTCCATGATAGCAACAATACTGGGCGCGCATGAAATGGATCCAACAGTTGTTATAGGCGGCAAGCTTAACAGTATCGGAAGTAATGCCAGACTTGGGAAAGGGGAATTTCTTGTTGCTGAGGCAGATGAGAGTGACGGCAGCTTCCTGAAGCTTTCGCCAACAATTGCAGTAGTCACAAATATTGATAGAGAGCATATGGATCATTATAGAGATATGGAAGAGGTAAAGGACACATATCTTACCTTCATAAATAAGATTCCATTTTATGGGTGCGCAATCCTCTGCCTGGACCATCCTAATATACAGGGGCTTATCCCGAATATTACAAGGAGACATATAACATATGGCTTAACAACCCAGGCAGATTTCAGCGCCCGTGATATAAAAATTGAGGCAATGAAAACATCCTTTGATGTCTGGCTGAGAGGCAATAAGCTGGGCAGAGTTTCAATAAAGGTCCCTGGAGAGCATAATGTTTATAATTCCCTGGCTGCGATAGCTGTTGCAATGGAGCTTGATATAGATTTTAAAGATATACGAGATTCTATAGGAGATTTCAGCGGTGTAGAAAGAAGGTTTCAGATAAAGGGGATATTAAACGATATAATGTTTATTGATGATTATGGCCATCACCCGGTTGAGATAAAGGCTACGCTAAAGGCCGCAAAGGATGGTTGGAACAAGAGGTTGATAGTGGTTTTTCAGCCTCACCGATACTCGAGGACAAAGGACCTATTTCAGGAGTTTTTGTCTGCATTTAATGATGCTGATACCCTTGTGCTTACAGATATTTACCAGGCTGGTGAAGAAAAGATAGTTGGTATTTCCTCAGATATTCTATACAACAGCATAAAGACCTACGGCCACAAGAACGTGGTCTATATACCAGATAAGAAGGAGATATCCAATTATTTGAGGGAGATTGCAAGACCAGGTGATATGGTTTTAACCCTTGGCGCTGGCGATATATGGCAGGTGTGCGAAGAGATGATGCGTAATGCAGATATCCAGGAACAAAAAACAGGGAGAGGGGGAAGTTTTTAATGCCTGTCCCTGTTTTTTATTCTAACGTGCATTTTACTGGATTTAAGGGGCAGATACTGTTTGATGCTTCTATGAAGGATTACACATCCATTAAGATAGGCGGCCCAGCTGATGTAATGGTATTTCCAAACGATGAAGACGACCTTATCATGGTATTAAAATTTGCCTCAAGTAAAAACTTTCCGGTCTTTATTTTAGGTGGGGGCACCAATCTATTGGTCCGAGACAATGGAATCAGAGGGGTAGTTATAAACCTTTCTGAAGGGTTTGATGAAGTCTTGTGTAGAGGAGATAACAGGGTGATAGCTGGCGCTGGCGTACGGCTCATCGAGCTGGTGAATTTTTGCCGTGAAAAAGAACTTTCGGGACTTGAATTTGCTGTTGGTATCCCTGGGACAATAGGTGGCGCTGTTTTTATGAATGCCGGGGCTTATGGTGGAGAAATGAAGGATATCATAGAAAAGGTTGAGGCTATTGACTTAAAGGGGCAAAAACATATCTTTGATAATGCTGCATTGAAGTTTTCATATCGAAGATGCGAATTGCCATCAGACATGATTGTTACCAAGGCATATCTTAAACTTAAAAAGGGTACGCCTGAAGAAATAAAAAAGAGAATTAAGGAATTCAGGGACAGGCGAAAGGCTACTCAGGCAATAAATCTGCCTAATACTGGCTCGATTTTTAAGAATCCAAAAGGAGTTCCTGCTGGAAGGCTTATAGAGGAGGCTGGTTTAAGAGGTATTCTACTGAGGGATGCGCAGATTTCAGAGGTTCATGCAAATTATATAGTGAACCTTGGCAGAGCCACTGCAATGGATGTGCTGGCCCTCATTGCAATGGTAAGAGACAAGGTTTTTAAAATAAAGGGTATATTGCTTGAGACAGAGATAAAGGTGGTGGGGGAAGACTGATAAAAATTCAAAATTCAAAATGCAAAATGCAAAATTTAAAAGGAATGCGAATCGGGGTCCTGATGGGTGGTATGTCAACAGAAAGGGATATTTCATTAAGGAGCGGCAACGCAGTTTACAATGCGCTTGTTCAAAAGGGTTATGACGCTGTTGCTGTAGATGTTGGCAATGACGTCTATAATAATATCCTTAAGGAGCGGATAGACATAGCCTTCTTAGCCCTTCACGGTAAATATGGCGAAGACGGGACTATTCAGGGGTTGTTAGAGATTGTGGGGATTCCGTATACTGGTTCAGATATTCTGTCGAGCGCTATAAGCATAAATAAGGCTCTGGCAAAGAGACTTTTTATGTTTAATAAAATTCCAACCCCTGCCTTCAAGGTCATTAAGAGGAATGATGTTATAAGCAATACAATATCTAAAGCTATAGGGTTGCCACTTATTGTAAAGCCGAATTCGCAAGGCTCTACAATTGGTGTGAGCATAGTAAATAGCAAGAAAGAAATTAAGGGCGCTGTGGAGAAGGCGCTTGAATATGATGATACTGTATTGATAGAGGAATTTATCAGGGGCAGGGAGTTGACTGTTGGCATCCTGGGAAGCAGAACGCTTCCTATTATAGAAATAAAACCAAAGAGTGGGCTATATGACTTTAATGCAAAATATACAAAGGGCATGACAGACTACATTGTCCCTGCTCAGCTTTCAAAGGAATTAAATAGAAGACTAAGTAGTATTGCGCTAAGGGCATTCGATGTGCTTGGTTGCAGTGGCGTGGGAAGGGTGGACATAATGCTTGATAACAGAAATAGGCCTTATGTGCTGGAGGTCAATACAATCCCTGGCATGACTGAATTAAGTCTTCTTCCAAAGGCTGCTGCTTCCGCAGGCATAGGGTTCTCAAATTTGGTAGAAGAGATATTGCTTGATGCAGCGCGTAAACCCTCTCGCCAAAATCGCTTCTGTGGGAGGAATTCGGCTTCAGCAGGGAGAAACTGATGTCTTTCAGGAGAAGGCCAAGGAATGTTAAAAGAAGAGAGCCTCTTATTCAGAGAATGGGTAGGCGTATAAAATTCGGCGATATCTTGAGGGCCCTCAAGGTGGGAATATCGCTTATATCAATTGTTCTTATTGTATATGGCGTGTGGCATATATATAACGAGCTTTTAGCAAGCTCGTATTTAAAGATAAAAGAAGTCAAGGTGGTCGGCAATATAAAGCTTTCTCGGTCAGAGGCGCTTGAGCTATCAGGTATTGCTGTTGGCGATAATATCTTGGCAATAGATTCAGGGGATATTAAAGACAATATTAAGGCAAATCCATGGATAGCTGATGTTCGAGTTAAAAGGAACTTTCCAGATAGGATAAGTATAGAAATACAGGAAAGGAAACCAGTTGCATTTATTAATCTTGATGGTCTTTATTATGTGGATGAAACAGGAATCATATTTAAGAAGGCGTCTCTTGGTGAAGATGTTGATCTTCCGGTGATAACAGGCTTGACAAGAGAGGATATTGAAGAACAAGGGGCTGCGTCTGAGCTTGCCATAAAGGCTGTAAACCTTTTGCATATTTTGGCAGAGAATACAGCGCTCGAGCTTGAAAATCTGTCTGAGATAAATGTTGATAGGACATATGGATTGACGCTATATACAATGAGGGAAGGCACAAAGATTGAATTTGGAGGCGACGGTTTCAAAGAAAAACTTGATATCCTTGATAAGATAATAAAGTCGAGAAATGGATTTGCAGGTTTGGAATTTATAGCCCTGAACTATAATAGGGGTGTGGTTGTAAAATTGAATCCTTCTGAAACCTCTGCAACTCACAAGATTGATGTCAAGGCTAAGAATAGAAAGAATAAGGCCTCAACTTCAATCTGAGTATTAACGGGAGAATAATATGGCAAGAAAAGACAATATTGTTGTTGGCCTTGATATAGGGACAACAAAGATATGCGCCATTGTAGGAGAGATAAAATCAGAGGGCATGGAGATTATAGGCATAGGCACTCAACCCTCTAAAGGTTTAAGAAAAGGCGTTGTCGTTAATATAGATGCTACGGTTCAGTCTATAAAAAAGGCTATAGAAGAGGCAGAGCTTATGGCAGGATGCGAAATAAATATGGCCTATGTAGGGATTGCAGGTGGACATATAAAAGGGTTTAACAGCCACGGTGTAATCGCTGTCAAGGATAGAGAGATAACGAAGGCCGACATTGCGAGGGTCATAGAGGCTGCGCAAGCTATAACAATTCCTACCGATAGAGAGGTTATACATGTTATACCGCAGGAGTATATCTTAGATGAGCAAGACGGCATTCAGGAACCGCTTGGCATGACCGGTGTCAGGTTGGAGGCAAGGGTGCATATAGTTACAGCAGCCGTTACATCAGCTCAAAATATTATAAAGAGTGTGAATAAGGCAGGCCTTAACGTAGCTGATGTTGTTCTTCAACAGATAGCGAGCAGCGAGGCTGTGCTCGGACAGGATGAAAAAGATATTGGTGTAGCTCTGGTTGATATTGGCGGCGGAACCACTGACATAGCTATATATCATGGCGGCACTATAAAACATACTGCTGTAATTTCAATAGGCGGGAACCAGGTTACCGGCGATATTTCAGTGGGTATAAGAACGCCATCTGAAGAAGCGGAAAAGATAAAGAAAAAATATGGCTGTTGTATGACATCAATGATAGATAAAAATGAAACAATAGAAGTGCCTGGTGTGGGAGGAAGAAAATCGAGGATTATTTCCAGGCAAATCCTTGGAGAGATTATTGAACCAAGGATAGATGAGCTTTTTCAACTGGTAAATCAGGAAATAGTTAGGGCAGGTTGCGATAATATTATAGCATCAGGCATAGTGCTTACAGGCGGTACAGCCAGCATGGAGGGAATTGTTGAGCTTGGTGAACAGGTCTTTAATCTTCCTGTCAGGAGGGGATTGCCGTCAGGCATAGGCGGTCTTGTTGATGTTGTAAAAAGCCCTATGTATTCCACAGGGGTGGGACTGGTCTTATATGCCAGGAAGCATGCTGCAACAGCAATGTTTGAAAGGGGGGATCGGCAAACATTTAATAAGCTCTTTGACAGGATGAAAGGGTGGATAAAGGAATTCTTCTAACAACGATTACACAGATTACAAGAGCAGATTACACCGATTTAAGCTGGATATTTTAATCTGTGTAATCGTTTTACAAAATCTGTCTAATCAATTTTAAAAGGAGGTTTCTATGTTTGAATTAGATGAAAGCATCAATAAAGGGGCAAAGATAAAGGTTGTCGGTGTTGGCGGATGCGGCACAAATGCTGTCAATACAATGATAGAAGCCAAGCTTGAGGGTGTGGAGTTTGTAGTCGCCAACACAGATTGTCAGGCGCTTGGCGTGTCGAAGGCATCCCTCAAGATCCAAATGGGAGAAAATCTCACAAAAGGCCTCGGCGCAGGCGCGAATCCTGAGATAGGGAGAAATTCAGCAATAGAAAGCAGAGAGGCTATTAGGGATGCTCTTCAGGGGGCTGATATGGTCTTTATTACCGCAGGCATGGGCGGAGGCACAGGCACAGGAGGAGCTCCTATTGTAGCAGAGATAGCCAAAGAGGTTGGCGCCCTGACCGTTGCTGTGGTGACAAAGCCATTTGTTTTTGAGGCAAAGAAAAAGATGAAACAGGCAGAGGAAGGACTAAAGGCGCTCAAGGGTGTCGTAGATACGGTAATAACAATCCCGAATCAGAGACTCCTTTCCATTGCAAGCAAAACAACATCCCTTACCGATGCATTTAAGAAGGCAAATGAGATATTGCATCAGGCAGTCAAAGGTATATCGGATATTATAACCACTCCTGGGCTTGTAAATGTGGATTTTGCTGATGTGAGAACGATTATGAGTGAAATGGGGCTTGCGCTCATGGGTTCTGGCGTTGCCAGCGGAGAAAACAGGGCTGTAGAGGCTGCAAAGAAGGCCATATCCAGCCCTCTTTTGGAAGATATTTCCATTCATGGCGCAAAGGGAGTGCTTATAAATATTACCGGCGCATCGGATATGACACTCCATGAGGTTAATGAAGCATCTATGCTTATCCAGGAGGAGGCTCATGAGGATGCACACATCATCTTTGGCGCTGTTGTTGATGACAAAATAGGTGAAGAGGTGAGGGTCACTGTCATTGCTACTGGATTCGGTAAAGAAGAGAGCAGGAGATTGACGGCAGTGGGCAGGAATATTGCGCCAGCAGTCGTTATCGGAGACCTGGATATTCCGACTATTGTAAGAAAGGAAAAAGAAAAGAAATCAGAGGTGGGTCCAGCAGAGGTTCAAAGACTCAAACCCCTCGGCGGATTTAATGCCATGGATGAGGATGCCTTTGATACGCCGACGTTTTTGAGGAAGCAGGCTGACTGAGTAGTTCATAATGAAAAACATCCGACCTACTTAGTGGCTGCTCCCTGTGTTGTCGCTGCACTGCTCGCATACCTAAATGTAGTTGCCGATTTATCGGTGTTTTTTAATACGCCCATAAATGGGCAAACTACTTTGGAATATATTTGAACATGAATTCATTAAGGCAATCTGAATTTGATATTACAGTTGCATCACACCTTCACTCAAACCCTCCATGGGAATATTTTGTATGGTTTTGTTTATCTTTGATAATCCTATCCACCAAACTGCCATCTCAAAAATCCTTGACCCCAAAGTAGACACTGATTTTTTACGGCTTGACAAGATAATAGAAAGAGCTAATATACACGACTAAAGGAAGATTTTTGCCAAAATTAGCATATCCGTATTGCGCCTATCCCGCCGAATTGGAAGTATATATGCAATGCGGATACGAAGTAGTGATCTGCTCATTGCGGGTAAGGAAGAATTAAAATGGAAATGATAAAAAATACAGATATATTTGAACCGAATCTTAAATATCCCGAAGATTTCATTAATAAGATAGTCTGCGGCGATTGTTTAGAATTAATAAAATTAATTCCAGATAATTCCATAGATGCTGTCCTTACTGATCCACCTTACGGATTAAACAAAAATGGTGTCCGAAACGATGCTGATTTAAGTCTTTTTTATAATGTTATGCCAGAATGCGATAGGGTCTTAAAAAGTGATAGTTTCTTTATTACATTTTTTAGCACAAAGTTTTTGCCTCTGTTGTTTAAGGATAACCCATTCAATTATTTTTGGCAAATTGTTTTATATTGTCCTGAGGGGAGGGTCAAATCTCCTATAGGACATACCAAGTATATGTCTTGTTTTATCTTTAAGAAGGGAAATCCTAAAATTATTCGCTGGAACAAAGATATATTTATTGATACCCCAGGAAAAATGGTTGAACCTGATGAAGGATATATAGACCACCCAACTCCAAAGCCTAAACACTTTATAAAGGAAATCTTAAAAATGTTCACAAAAGAAAATGACTTAATTTTAGACCCTTTTCTTGGAAGTGGAAGCACTGCTAAGGCGTGCCTTCAACATAATAGAAAATTCATTGGGTTTGAAATTGAAGAGAAATATTGCAAAATTGCTCTTGAAAGAGTGAAGGGAGGATTAAAACCAGACATTGAATAAGAATTATTATTCGGGAAAGTTGTTATAATAAAATCTGGAAATATTAGTTTAATATCAGGAGATAAAAATGGAATATACTATTAAAGAAAATAATATTTTATTGACCATACCCGCCACTAATGCCGGTAAATTCAGATTTAAGAAAAGAAAAAATAGATTAGATTTTGGTGAAACCTTCTCAACAAGAGAATGTCCTTTTGACGATCAAACATACTTAGAATGGCAAATAGGTTATGATGTTCCTATAAAGGACGTTGAAGAAGGCAAAAAAGGAACAAAATTAACAAGCAAACATTTTATTGGAAGTAACGGAAAAACAAAGTATCCTTATGAATTATCAGAAATATTTTATAAGGCTATGGAATTAGAATTTATCTCCATAGAAGAAGTAAAAAACCTACTCAAAGAAATACGTGGCTATAAAAGTTTTATAGACGAGAAAGCCATAACCGTTGAACACCATTCACGGCTTACTATAAACGGAATAAATTTTGAAGAAACAAGTATTAAGCTACCGACACTTTTTATGATTGAAACTTTGGACGATACGCAGATAGAGGTGTCTATTCAAAAGCAACAATATGCCTCTGGCGTTCAGCCGATGGTTTATTTTTGCATACCCTTTAAGGCATTTAAGAATTCATCAGAGATTCACGGCAAGTCATCAGTCTCTGGCGATAAACTCGTTTATGTTATTAACAAAAGCAATGTTTTAAATATTGCATGTATGATGAAAGTATTCGGTATGGCGTCTAAACGACACAATCATGATGTAGTAGAAATTCTTATAGTGCTTCTTGAAATTATTAGTAGGTGATTATTATGCAAGTGAACTTAGCGGAACATTTACCGAAGAATGAAAGAATCCAATTAGGCAGTTATTATACTCCTGAACGACTTGTTCATAGGGTCTATGATTTCATTCAGCCTTATGTAGATAACAAGAAAAAGAAGGTCGTAATATTCGATAGTGCAGGGGGCTGTGGGGCATTTTTATTCGGCATCAAACAGTGTGATTATCGGATAGCAGATCGTGATTTAAACGCCTGTAGATTCCTCAAACAACATTTTAATCAACAGAATGTTTTTCATACAAATTCTTTGATAGAAGTCAACAGAGCAAAATATTTTATTTCTCCTTCTGCGTTTTTAATCATGATAGGCAATCCGCCATACAATGATACAACATCAGAATTTAAAAATGGCGAGAAAGGGCAAAATATATGCGATGAAGATTTATACGATAGAGATTTAGGTATCTCATTTTTAAAGTCGTATCATAAACTTAATGCTGATGTCGTTTGTGTATTACATCCTTTATCATACTTAATAAAAGAAGCTAATTTCAAGAGATTATGTGATTTTAAAGATAACTACAAGTTAATCAAAGGAGAAATATTTTCCAGTGCTTTATTCCATGGAACAGGAACAGTGAAATTTCCAATATTGGTAGCTCTTTATGAAAAAACTCTTTCAGGTATGACATTTGATTATATTAGAAAGTTTCAATTTGATGTATTAGATAGTAGCAGGGAATTTATTTTATCAGAATATAAAACAACGGATGGCTATATCGACAAATATCCACCTCGCAAGAACGATATAAAGGAGTCACCTATAGGGCTTTATTATTATACCTTTAGAGATTTTAATTCTTTAAAAAAGAACACCTCGTTTATGTTAATAAAACATCCTAACAGCATTGTTGTAACTTTAGAAAATTTTTATAAGTATGCGTATCTTTATTCGCTAAAAAGTTTATTTAATCCCGAGGATGCATGGCTGTATGGTAATTTATCTCCTCTTGTTGATATGAAAGAAGTGGAGCGAGATAAAGAGCTTTATGTTTCCTATGCGATTAAAACTAATCGTATTTTTAGAGAGATTAAAAATTCCATTCCTGAGAAGATTGCAAAATTTTATAATGTCAAAATAGACAATGTTAATGATGTTGACCGGGTTGAAAAAATAATTAAAAATAGATTGGGTAAGCTGGTTTAAAAAAATGGCTAATATCACAACGGAATTATCGGATAATAATACTGTTAGGATCACCTTTGCCGGTAGGCAGGCAAGACATCTTCGATTGACAGATTCATGGACAGATTGGATGTTGGCTATGGATGATTTTAGGGATTTAATAATTCCCCTATCCGGAGTGGATGTGAACTTCATTATAACAGAGTTGCTCAATAATTCAAACAGGTTGCAGTTTGTTAATACAGCTAGTGGGCAGGAATATAACTTAAATAATGACAAAAAGATTGTAAGACGATTAGGGGCTGGGAATACCAGAAACGAATATCAAAGCGTAGCACTATTTATCAGAAACGATACGCAGAGATGGACGCCAGAGCCAATTGAAATAGGAAGAGATGAGATTTTATATTTAATTAGAGCGATGATTACTTTAGATTGCCCAGCTAATTACTGTATTGCTGACTCTTTAAGAAATTTACAATATTTATTGTCAATATTGTGGGTAAAAAAGGCAAACCCAAGGCTTCTGCAAGGTATAAGAAAACCCAAGGCTAGTGAAATTTTTAGAATTAGTCTTGTAAAATAATGTACAGATTAATGCCATGCTTGCAACAAATAGGGGGTCAAACCTTCAAAATTCATTTTTAGAAAAGAACTGCCCGCAACTGGCAGATAACAGAGTGCTTGAGGTTAGCACCCAAAGGTTTTGCCCTTCTCAAATACTCAAACCATTATCGAGGCTATAACCGCTTGTTAGAATCATCACAAATATGCTATAGTTTCATCAAAGGAGGTGGTGCAAATGTTAGGAGTAAAACAAGAAGTTATAAAGATGATTCAGTTTCTTCCAAATGAAGTTACCATTGACGATATTATGGCAGAGTTATACTTTAAATCGCAGGTTGATGCGGGCCTGAAGGAGCTTGATGAGGGGAAAGGCATACCTCATGAAGAAGTTGAAAAGCGGATGTCTAAATGGCTCTCAAAATAAAGTGGTCCCCATTTCTCTGTATCCTCCAATATATCTTCTTTACCAATAATTCCAAAAATTATATATAATAACCTCTATGAGCTTGTTGAAAAACTCAACAATCTCTGATTGCACAGGTAAAAGACAAGATTGCACAGATTAAAACTCCTTGAAATATCTGTGTAATCATTTTTTCTAATCTGTGTAATCAAGGCGGTTGAAGATTTTTTCAACAGCCTTATACAGTAAGGAGGTCTCTTATTTCCTGGTATCTTAAAAAAAAGGCAAAAGAACTTCTTTCAAAGGAGAAGGGTACCGTTTATAAGGAATGGGGCGGCAAAATAAGTGTCTGTCTTGTCTATCCAAACTCATACTTCCTGGGTATGAGTAATCTTGGTTTTCAGTCCATTTACCATCTCTTGAATAGCCTTGATTATGTTGTGTGCGAGAGGGCATTTCTGCCTGACGACAAAGATATAGCAGAGTTTGAGAGAACCAACACCCATCTTTTTTCATTGGAATCCCAAAGAGCCATCACTGAATTTGACATTATTGCCTTTTCCATATCATTTGAAGAAGATTACCTGAGTATCCTTAAAATCTTTGACCTTGCCAGAATACCTTTTTTATCATCTGAAAGAAATAAAGCACAACCATTGATTATGGCAGGCGGTGTTGCTGTGTCTTTAAATCCTGAACCTATTGCAGATTTCTTTGACCTGTTTGCTATCGGCGAGGGCGAGGAGTTTGTCTCTGAGTTTTTAGATGCCTTTAGGACAGCGCGATATAAAACAAAACAAGAGCTTCTTGAGGCCCTCATTCTGGTTGAAGGTGTTTATATACCAAGCCTCTACAAGATTGTGTATCAGGGGAATTTTATAAAAGAGTTTACCCCTGTCAAAGGCTCTCCGGCGAAGGTAAAAAGCAGAAAAGTAAAAAAGCTTGATGCCTTTCCCGCGCCTTCTTCGCATATTCTTACAAGGGAAACAAATTTTAGCAACACCTATCTTGTTGAGGTAGAGCGGGGTTGCGGAAGGGGATGCAGGTTTTGCGCAGCAGGTTTTGTTTATCTGCCGCCGCGGGAAAGGGAGCTAAGCGGTTTAAAACAAGAGGTTTTAAAGGGGATGGGGCTGACCCAAAAGGTTGGCTTGGTGGGTGCGGCTGTGTCTGAATATTCAGACTTAAAGGCACTTTGCGGGACAGTGATAGAGAATGATGGGGAGCTTACGCTTTCTTCTATAAGACTTGATGTGCTGAACGAGGAAAATCTGCAACTCTTTAAAAATGGGGGCTATAAGACCATGACCATAGCGCCTGAGGCAGGCTCGGAGAGATTAAGGGATGTCATAAATAAAAGTTTTTCTGAAAGGGATATTATAGAAGCTATAAACCTCATATCAGCATCAGGCATACAAAAATTAAAACTCTATTTTATTATAGGCCTTCCAACAGAGACCCTTGGTGATATAAATGCCATTACTGAGCTTACCTTACGGATAAAGTCTGCAATGCAAGGCGGGCTTATTACACTAAGTATTAACCCATTTATACCAAAACCATTTACTCCTTTTCAGTGGCGCGGTTATGAAGATATAAAATCTTTAAAAAACAAACTGGATATAATTAAAAATGGTCTGAGAAGCGAAAAGGGAATAAAAATATCTTGTTTATCTCCAAGGGAAGGTTATATTCAGACACTTCTGTCTGTGGGAGACAGGAGGGTGGGCAGGGTATTGGTTGCTGCACATGCAAAAGGCTGGAAGGCTGCGCTCAAAGAGACAGAGCCAAATGCAGATTTTTATGTGAATGGGCAAAAGGATTTTTCTGAAATACTTCCATGGGATTTTATAGACAATGGGATAAAAAAGGAATACCTATGGAAAGAATACCAGAGGGCATTGAATGCCCAGACAACACCGCCCTGTCCGCCTTTGGCGGATGGGAGAAAATGTGTTAGGTGTGGAGTGTGTGTTGCGTAATTACCGGCTATGGGCAATTAGCTATAGGTTATGGGTTTTACCCATTGCCTCTTGCCTATCGCCTATTGCCTATCTCCGTAAAATAGTGATTGAAACCTCGCTATTTTACAAACCTGCGATTTGCCTGCCATACTTCGTTATCGACCATTTTTGCTCCTTACCCCGTATCCTCCCCCTGTCCCCCTCTATGAGGGGGATAAAGGGGGAGGGCTGCGTCGCAAAAATATCCGCTGTCCCCGATAGATTCAATCGGGGACAACTTGCAGGTTTCCCCAAAAATCAATGTCTATTTTGGGTGTCTTTTATCCCTTTACATTTCCCCTTTCTTTTTTTAAAATTGACAAACCATGGGAATAAAGGAAGATTTGGATATACTTGATGTCAAGATAACGAAGCTTAGGGTTGATTACGAGCAATATTTTACCAAGACTCTCAAGAGAGAACCGACCTTTTTACGGGATGAGGTGGATCGCCTTATTCTCAAATACAGTAACCAGCCAATAACTAATACAGCATTAAAATTCAGGTATTCTACGCTTGCCTCAAAATATACTTCATGTAAGCAATTTTGGAATAGAATCCTAAGACAAATAGAAGAAGGAACTTATGAGCGTGGGGCAGGCGTTGGAGTAAGGGCGCCAGAAATACCTCGAGTAGTAGAACCTCTTGAACAAGAGCCAGCATCGGACAGTAAATTCAAGGGTGTTTATCAGCAATATCTGGAGGCAAGAAAGCAGGCAAAGGAGCAGACAAAGGGTATGAATTATGAAGAATTCACGAGCGGTATTATGCAACAGACAGAGAAGTTAAAAAAGGATTTAAAGTGCACGGATGTGGAATATAAGGTAACCGTTAAAGATGGAAAGGCAAAGGTAACCCTTATCCCCAAAAAATAATCGTCCTTAACCCAAAAAGTGCATTTGCATTTTTTGGCAACCACAATCCCTCCCCCTTTTCTGGGGACAGATTTGAAATCTGTCCCCACAGGGGGACAGGGGGAGGCTGCGTCAAATCAGGCTGTCCAAATACTCACATACGTAAAAGAGTATGCTCCGTTTTGTCCAGCCTGCTTTTCCTTGTCCCCTGATAGAAACTTTCAGGGGCAGGCTTTGAGCAAAATCTTGCGGTTGTCCCGAAAAATAAAAAACAAATACATTTTTCGGGTTAATCTTTCGTTGAAATTTGTTCTGTTAGGATTGTAACCTTTTGAGGTCCAACCTCAGCATATCCAGGGCCTATCATAATCCGATTTATATCAGCGCCTTTTTTATAGCTGAGTTCCCCTGAATTCAAGGAAGTGAGAAGTGGTGCGTGCCCTGCAAGCACACCAAATTCCCCTTCGCTGCCGGGCGCGGTCATCTCATCAACCTGCTCTGAAAGGAAAAGCCTGTCAGGTGTGACTATTTCGAGTAAAAATGTATCTGCCATATCAGTAAGCAGTAACCAGTAAGCAGTAAACAGTAAGCAGAGTTTTCTGCCTACTCCATACTGCATACTGCCTACTATTTATTATGCTGCCCTTAGTTTTTCCGCCTTTTCCATTGCCTCTTCTATAGTGCCGACCATATAAAACGCTTGCTCAGGGATGTCATCATATTTGCCTTCAGCAATCTCTTTGAAGCCTTTTATAGTATCCTTTACATTGACATATTTGCCAGGTGCACCAGTAAAGGCCTCTGCGACAAAGAACGGCTGGCTTAAAAATCTCTGTATCTTTCTTGCCCTGGCAACAATCAGCTTATCATCTTCTGAGAGTTCATCCATACCAAGGATAGCTATGATATCCTGCAGGTCTTTATATTTCTGCAATATTTGTTGAATCCTTCTTGCAACAGAATAATGCTCATCGCCGATAACCTGCGGGTCAAGTATTCTGGAGGTAGAGTCAAGCGGGTCAACTGCAGGATATATGCCGAGCTCTGCTATCTGTCTTGAGAGAACTGTTGTTGCATCCAGATGAGCGAATGTTGTTGCAGGCGCAGGGTCTGTAAGGTCGTCAGCAGGCACATATATTGCCTGGACTGATGTAATAGACCCCTTTTTTGTTGAAGTAATCCTTTCCTGAAGCTCGCCAATATCCGTTGACAGTGTAGGCTGATAACCGACAGCAGATGGAATTCTTCCAAGGAGCGCAGATACCTCTGAGTTTGCCTGCACGAATCTAAATATATTATCGATAAAAAGAAGCACATCTTGGCCTTCCTCGTCTCTAAAATATTCTGCAACTGTAAGGGCTGTCAATCCTACCCTTGCCCTTGCCCCAGGAGGCTCATTCATCTGTCCATAGATGAGTGCTGTCTTATTAATAACCCCTGATTCTTTCATTTCAAGCCAGAGGTCGTTGCCTTCCCTTGTCCTTTCGCCGACTCCGCCAAATACGGAAAAGCCGCCGTGCTGCATAGCAACATTATTGATAAGTTCCATAATAAGGACAGTCTTTCCAACACCAGCGCCGCCAAACAAACCAATCTTACCACCTTTCAAGTATGGGGTAAGAAGGTCAATGACCTTTATGCCTGTTTCAAACACCTCCGTGGTTGTTGACTGATGTTCAAATGTTGGCGCCGGCCTGTGAATCGGGTATTTTTTGGTTGTTTTCACAGGGCCCTGTTCATCAACAGGCTCTCCAATTACATTTAATATCCTGCCCAAAACCTCTTTTCCTACTGGAACTGAAATGCCTTCGCCAGTATCCCATGCCTCTGCTCCCCGTACAAGACCCTCAGTTGAATCCATTGCAATGCATTTCACGGTGTTTTCACCGATATGCTGCGCAACCTCTAAAACAAGATTCCACTGTTGGTCGCTTATACTTGGGTTTGTTATCTTTATTGCGTTGTATATGGCTGGCAGGTGTCCTGGGGGGAATTCTATATCTATAACAGCCCCAATAACCTGCGTAATCTTGCCTACATTCTTTTTTTCCATTGGCAAACCTCCTTGTCGCTCCGCTCCATTATAAAATGCAAAGTGCAAATTGCAGAATGAAGAATGATAATATTCTTAATTTTGCATTTTGCAATTTTCATTTTGCAATCTGCAATTATCCTTTTAATGCCTCTGCTCCTCCAATAATCTCCATCAATTCCTTTGTAATAGCTGCCTGGCGCAGTCTGTTGAATTTTAAAGTTAGGCCCTCAATCATCTCTTTGGCATTCTTTGTTGCTGAGTCCATAGCAGCCATCCTTGCGCCATGCTCACTGGCAGAAGACTCAAGAAGGGCCCTAAATATTTGTATCTCTATATATTTTGGTAAAATATCTGCAAGGATAGCCTCCTGGAATGGTTCATAAATATATTCTGTAGTACTCTCTTCAGTGCCACTCGGCGGTTCAATGGGCAATAGCTTCTGTATAACAGGTTTTTGATTCAATGCAGATTTGAATTCACTATATAAAATGTAAACTTCATCAAAGGTTTCCATTATATACGAATCCACAATTTCCTTGCCAAGTTCTGCAGCATTCGCATATCGGGGCCTTCCTGAACCAAATGCCCTTTCTTGTCTGATAGTAAAATCTCTTCTCTTAAAATAATCTTTTGCTTTTTTACCAACAAGATTGAGGGTAGTCTTGGCATTGCCGGTATTTTTTCTCAGAAAAGTTTCTGAGGTTCTTATTATACTACTATTAAAACTGCCGCATAAACCCCTGTCTGATGTAAGTATGACAAGTTCTATCCTGTTATTCCCTCTTTTTGACAACAGTGGATGGGCATCTGGGCTCACACTTGAAGAAAGGCTGTTGATAATATCCAGCATCTTTTGCGCATAAGGTCTTGCTGCTACTATGTCCTCATGGGCGCGTCTTAGTTTTGCAGCAGAGACCATCTTCATTGCCTTAGTAATCTGCTGAGTATTTTTTACGCTCTTTATCCTGCGTTTTATGTCTCGTAAACTGGGCATATTATTTAATAATCGTTTAAACTGTTTAAGTCGTTCAAGCTGTTTAAACCGTTTGAACCGCTTGACGGTTTGAACCTGTTTTATACCGTAAACAATCCTTTAAAGTCATCCAGCGCTTTGTTAAGCTTTGGTTTTATTGTGTCGTCTATTGTCTTCTTCTCCCGCAGTTCTTTAATCAACTCTGGATGTCTTGTGTCAATAAATGCATATAGTTCTTCTTCGTATTTTCTCAGCGCTGAAACAGGATAAGCATCTATATAGCCATTGGTTGCCGCATAGATAATCAAAACCTGTTTTTCAACTGGAAGCGGTTTATATTGGCCCTGTTTTAATATCTCAACAAGTCTTGACCCCCTGTTAAGCTGTTTTTGTGTTGCAGGGTCGAGGTCGCTTCCAAATTGTGCAAATGCTGCCAGTTCTCTGTATTGCGCGAGTTCAAGCCTTAGTGTGCCAGCAACCTGCTTCATTGCCTTGACCTGCGCGCTGCCGCCAACACGGGAGACTGAGAGACCCACATTAATTGCTGGTCTAACACCAGCATAGAAAAGGTCTGTTTCGAGATATATCTGACCATCGGTAATAGATATGACATTCGTCGGGATGTATGCGGATACGTCACCAGCCTGAGTTTCAATTACAGGGAGCGCTGTTAATGAGCCGCCACCCAACTCATCCTTTAATTTGGCAGCCCTTTCAAGAAGCCTTGAGTGAAGATAAAATACATCACCAGGATATGCCTCTCTTCCAGGCGGTCTTCTTAAAAGTAGCGAAAGCTGCCTGTATGCAACAGCATGCTTTGAAAGGTCATCGTAAATGATAAGGGCATGCTTGCCGTTATCCCTGAAATGTTCGCCGATTGTGCAGCCTGCGTAAGGGGCTATAAACTGAAGCGGCGCTGATTCGCTTGCAGTTGCGACGACAACCACTGTATAGTCCATTGCGCCAAACTGTTTTAGTTTTTCAACCACTTGCGCTACGGTTGATTGTTTTTGGCCGATAGCCACATATATACAAAAGACATCAAGCCCTTTTTGATTTATAATAGTATCAATGGCAACTGCGGTCTTTCCTGTCTGCCTGTCGCCGATAATAAGCTCCCTTTGCCCCCTGCCAATTGGTATCATGCCGTCTATGGCCTTAATCCCTGTCTGAAGCGGTTCTTTAACGGGCTTTCTGTCAACAATACCCCTTGCCTTTACCTCTATGCGTCTTGTAGCTTTGGTTTCTATAGGTCCGTGGCCGTCTACAGGAAGGCCTAAGGCATTTATAACCCTTCCCATAAGCGCTTCACCAACCGGGACCTCAACGATTCTGCCGGTTCTCTTAACGATGTCGCCTTCCTTAATTTTATAGTCTTCTCCGAGGATTGCTGCGCCGACATTGTCCTCTTCAAGGTTTAATACCATCCCGCGTATGTTATGCGGAAATTCCAGAAGCTCGCCTGCCATTGCCCTTTCAAGGCCATAGATTCGGGCGATACCATCTCCAACTGATATGACAGTGCCTACCTCCTTTATATCAATTGTCTTCTCAAAGCCTTTGATCTGGGTTTTAATAAGCTGACTTATTTCTTCCGCCTTAATCATAATTAAATCACCCCTCTTTAATAAAAAGTAATACAAACGCAATAAATGTCTTTATACTGCGTTGGACTCCTCGGAAAATCCTCGACATCCTCCCCCTGTCCCCCTCCAGAGGGGGACAGGGGGAGGATGCCTGCGGTTTTCCTCGTCGTCCGCCTTGTCTAAAGTCATTTCTTGCGTTTGTATGTCAATCTATTTAATACGTTTGTATTATAAATCAGTCCATAATAGTATTTACACGCTATCGCCTTTTGTTCGTCATGCCCGAAGTTCTTAATCGGGCATCCAGAGACTAAAAACTACTGGATTCCCGCTAAAAACATGCGGGAATGACACTCTGTGAAATGTATATTCTATTATGGACTCCCTTATAGTTAATGAGTGTGCAGAAGGCAGTGAGAACTATCACTGCTTCTGCTTACTGCATACTTCCTGCTATTATTCTTTCTCTGACCTTTTCTAATTGAGTTTTTATGCTGCCATCCAGTATAATGTTGCCGATTGTAAAAACAAGGCCGCCGATAAGAGACGGATTTTTTTCAACTGTTAGTGTAACCTCTTTCTTAGTCAAGTCCTGAAGCCTTTTGTTTATCTCTTTAATCCGACCTTCTGAAAGCTCAGTTGCTGATTCTACCTTAACTTTAATCCTGCCAGCCAATTCATCCTCCATCTTGGAATATGCAATACTTATATCTTCAATTATTCCTATGCAGTGCGTTTCAACAAGAAGGGCTAAGAACCGTTTGACAATGTCAGATATTTTTATGGCCTCTGAAATCTTTTCTGTTAAAACCAGCCTATCCTTCAGTTTGTACATGGCATTAAGCAGGAATCTTTTTAGCTCAGGGTTGCTGGAAAATATCGCTGCAACATTCCTCAGTTCTTCGCCTATTTCCCTGAATTTATTATCTTCCCGGCCCATTTCAACAAGGGCTTTTGCATATCTTTTAGCAACTACACCTTTTTTCATAATAATTTTTTCAACAGCTCTTGCCTCTGGTCTCCTCCACTTCAGGCGGATAAGTTGGAGCCTTGTATTATCAATGCAGCCTCACCTTTTCCAAATACTCTCTTATGAGCCTTTCCTGGTCTGCGGCAGTCAATTCATGTCTTAATATCTCTTCTGCCATTTCAACCGCTACCTTGGCTATTTCTCCCTTAATCTCCTGCTTTGCCTTTTTGAGCTCCTGTTCAGCCGCAAGCCTCGCTTGTTCCTTTATCTTTTCAACAGACGCAATCGCTTCTTCTATAATCTTTTTCTTTTCTATCTCGCCTTCAGCCCTTATCTCCTGATAAATCTCCTCTATCTTTTTGTCAAGCTGTTTGAACTTAAGTTCAAACTCTTTCATCTTTCGTTCGGTCTCTTCCTTTGCCTTTCGGGCCTCATCCAATTCCCTCTTTATATTTTCCTTTCTACTGGCAAAAAAATCCTTTAGTTTCAGATATCGCGCTATCAGTATTACTGCTACTGCAAGTATTGCAAAATTTATTATTCGCCATAATGTGCTGTTGTCGCCACCAGCATCATGTCCGCCCTCTTCAGCAGCAAGGACAGGGGAAATCAGGCAAAGGATAGTAAACAGTAGGCAGTAAGCGCTAAGCAGCATACCCTGCAACTTTGGACTTCTATCTTTGGGCTCTTGACTCTTCATTTTATGCTACCTTTCTCTCTAAAATTTTTTCCGCTATATCTTTTGAAATAGCCTTGCTTTCCTCTTTTAATCGGGTTATGGCAGACTGAATATCTTTTTCAAGTTTTATCTTTGCCTGCTGGATACTATCAAGAGAATTTTTTCTTGCAGATTCAAGCAGATCCCTTTCTTTATCAAGGCCCTCCTGTCGCAGGCGCAATCTTTCCTCCTGAGCCTTTGCCTTTGTATCATTAAGCCTATTTTCATAAGCAAGCAGTTTCTTCTGAAGCTCAGCCTCTAAAAGCTCAGCCTCTCTTTTTGCCCCTGTTATATTCTTGTCTCTTTCCTCAAGGAGTTTTGTAACAGGTTTATACAGGAAGGTGTTTAAAATGAGATAGAGAACAAAAAATCCTATAACCTGAAATAATAGCGTAATGTTTAATTCTATCATTAAAAATCAATCCTTTAAAAGAAGTAGCATCTTATGCAAAATAGAGTATTGTTATCATACTGAACTGATTTTTGTCAAGGGAATTTTTAGTACAATTTTAGTAGAATTTAGTAAAAAGTATTACTATGTAGCCTTTCCCACTCCTTGCGAAGATAATAAGCCGTGCTATACTTTACATAACAAATGACCGTTTAAAACAACTTTATAAAGGGAGGGATATCTATGAAGAGAGCTAAAATAAAATTATTTATAATCACTGGTTTATTATTCTGTAGCAATTTTTACGTAATTACGGCAAATGCTGAGGAGCAGGCATTTAAAGACTATGTGTTTGCTGCGAATGAGATAAGCAATACGATAAGCATTATTGATCCAAAAACATTGACCATTATAAAAACAATTTCAATCGGCGACAAAGACATTCATCGGCCGCTCTACAATGGCCATATTGACCCGCACGGCGTAATTGCCTCGCCGGATGGGGAGTTGATATTGGTTACTGCAAGAGGCTCATCCTCGCTTATTATGCTCGACGGTAAAGCGCTTGAAGTTCTTGGTTATATAACCACAAGCGGCCGTGAACCCCATGCATGTATGTTTACGCCTGATGGAAGGCAGGCATGGATTACTGTGCGCGGCAGCGATCATATTGATGTCTTTGACAGGGGTTCAAAAAAGATTGTTGCACAGATACTTACAGGTGAAGGGCCTGGTATGGTTCATTTTGAGCCATCAGGGAGATACGCATTTGTCTCATTCCAAAAGCGGAGTGTTGTTGCTGTGATTGATACATATAATTACAGTATTATAAAGGACATACCAGTTCCGGGGAAATTTTCACCGTTTCTAATGGTGTCTACCAGTGAGAAGCCATATTTCTGGGTGATACACAAAGATGTGAATAAAATCAGCGTGATTGACCCACGCAAATTTGAGGTTGTCGGCACTGTGGATGTGGGAAACAAGCCGAACCATGTAGCGTTTATTGTAAAAGGCGGCGTAGAGTATGCGTATGTTACCATTGCCAAAGATAATCGCATTGATGTGATTGAGATGAAGGATAGGCCTCGATTTGTGAAGTCAATTCCAGTAGGTCAGGAGCCCCATGGCATCTGGTCAGACCCTGAAATGAAACACATCTTTGTAGGACATGAGATTTCCAATGAGATTTGGGCAATAGATGCGGCAACTGATAAGGTATTGGCTAAAATTCCTGTGGGAGAAAAGCCTATTGATGTGGTATATGTGAGGGTATGGCAGGAAGGCATGCCTGCCAAATCTGGGCATTAGAAGGTTTTACAATAAATGCGCATAATCTACGGCGTCAATCCAGTGCTGGAGGCCTTGAACTCCCATCCTGAGGATTTTAAAGACTTGCTCATTGTGCAAGGTAGGGCTGGCCAGGCTGGTGAAAAGATAAAAAAACTTGCCCATCAACACGGTATTAGATGCAGGATAGTTGGTAAAGATGAAATTGAAAAACTCGCCCAGACCACGCATCATCAGGGCGTTGCAGGCATACTCACAGAATTCCAATACGCAGAGGTTGAAGATATTTTGGAAAGATGGAAGTCGTCAGGGGAAAAGGCGTTGCTCCTTATCCTCGACTCTATCCAGGATCCGCAAAACCTTGGTTCACTCATCAGGACAGCCTATGCAGCAGGCGTTCATGGCGTCATTATCCCGAAAGACAGGGCAGCAGAGGTCTCGCCTTCAGTTGCCAAGGCATCTGCAGGAGCAGTAGAGCATACGCTTATTGCCCGCGTAACAAATATTGCATCTACCATAGAACAGCTCAAAAAGGCCGGCATATGGGTAGTAGGCATAGAGGCAGATAGCCCGCAGGATATCTATTCCTTTGATATGGATAGAGATATTGCGATAGTCATAGGTAGCGAAGGAAAAGGGATGCGGCGCCTTGTGAGGGAAACATGCGATGCCTGTCTTTCCATACACATGAAAGGGAAAATTTCGTCCTTAAATGCCTCTGTTGCTGGTGGAATAGCGCTTTTTGAAGTGATGAGAAACAGAACGTGAAGTCTATCCCTACAGTAAATCGTGCAGTGTGATAATCTTATTTATTGAATACTCTTTTTTGCCAGCAGGAAGTTGTATAACGACTTCATCTCCAACTTCCCTGTTGAGAAGCGCCTTGCCAATTGGAGAGCTGACAGATATCTTCCCATTCTTTGGGTCAACCTCTTCTGGCGTAACAAGCTCATAGACTATTTCATCACCTGTGTTCAAATCTTCTAAAAATATCCTTGAACCAAATGCAATCTTATCCTTTGGTAGTGTATTCAAATTTATCGAAAACAGGGCATTAATTCTGGTGTGCAGGTGCGCAACCCTTGCCTGGAGAAAGGTCTGCCTTTCCTTCGCAGCATGATATTCAGCATTTTCCCGAAGGTCGCCATGGGCTGCTGCCTTTCTGATTTCCTTGGGCAGCTCTATGCGCAGTTCCTTTTCCACCTTCTTAAGCGCTTCTTCGAGTTGTTTTACTATAGGAAGTTTATGCATGGTGATTCTCCTTAAATCAATACAGGCTATAGGTAATAGGCAATAGGCAATAGGCAATAGTTAAAATCTAATTTTATCGCCTATAGCCCAGCGCCTATCGCCTGTATTTATACCATATCTTTTCTGACAAGTCTTTTCATTTTTTCAACTGCCTCTAACGCATCCTTTGCGTAACCGTTCGCCCCAACCTTATCTGCAAACTCCTGATTTACTACAGCGCCACCTACCATCGTGAGCACGGGCACACCCTTTGCTTTGAGTTTTTTCAAGACATTATCCATCTCCATAACAGTTGTGGTCATCAGGGCTGATAGACCGACCACATCCACCTTATTTTTTATCGCCTCTTCGATTATTTTATCAGCAGGCACATTTTTTCCCAGGTCAATAACCTCGAAACCATGATTCTCAAGAAGCGTAGATACGATATTTTTCCCGATATCATGGATATCACCCTCAACAGTAGCCATCAAAACCTTGCCAAGGCTTTTCGCTTTTTTATCCTTAAACTCTTTTTTCAATCGGTCAAACGCCTTTTTCATGGTGTCAGCGGAGAGCATTACCTGCGGTAGAAAATATATATTTTGCCCAAAAAGTCTTCCAACCTCTTCAAGCCCGGGAATGAGCGCATCGTTGCTTATTTTAAGAGGCTTCCATCCCTGCTTCAAAGCCTCTTCAATAAGTCCGACAATTCCCTCCTCATCGCCGTCAATAATTGCCTTTTTTAATCTCTCTCCGATTCCATGGGGTTCTTTAATAGTTACTCTTGGTTTACCAAAAGCTTCACCGCTTTCTATCCCAGGTGGCCGTATTGTTTGAGCCTCGCGATATCTCTTTATATACATCTCGGCTCTTGTATCACATCCGATTAACACCAATGCGGCATGATATGCATCCATAAGCATACTGTTGTGCGGATTTATAATAGCGGCATCCAGCCCTGACTGAAGCGCCATAGTCAAAAAGATTGAATTGATTATTTCCCTGTTTGGCAGGCCGAATGAGATGTTGCTAACGCCGAGGATAGTAGAGAGCCCCAGCTTTTCCTTTACCATGCGTATTGCCTTAAGCGTTTCCGGCGCTGATTTCTGATCCGCGCTTACTGTGAGCGCCAGACAATCTATGACAACATCTGATTTTGAAAGTCCGTACTTTAACGCATTTTTTAATATTTTTTCTGCAATTTTAAATCTCCCCTCTGCAGTAGGAGGAATGCCTTTGTCATCCAGTGTGAGACCCAGCACAGCAGCCCCGTATTTCTTTGCAAGGGGAAGAATTGTTTTAAGTTTTTTTTCTTCTCCGCTTACTGAATTTATTAGTACTTTCCCATCAGCAGCCTTTAACCCTGCCTCAAGCGCAGCCAAGTTTGAAGAATCCAATACGATGGGTAATTGGCTGTTCTCATTTACTGCAAAAACTGCAATCTGCATTGATGCAGGTTCATCGGCACCCGGCACGCCTACATTCACATCCAGAACGTGCGCCCCTGCCTCCTGCTGGGTCTTTGCCTCTTTACGGATGATAGAGGTCTTTTTTTCTTTAATCTCCTGCTGAAGGAGTTTTTTACCTGTAGGATTTATTCTTTCCCCAACAATTATCGGCAAATGTCTATTTCCAAACTCTACAAATCTTGAACGGCTCGCAAGCCGTGTTGTTTCTTTTCTGTCTTCTGTCTTCTGCCTTCTGACTTTTGCCCTCATCTTCTTTATATGTGCCGGTGTTGTGCCGCAGCAACCGCCGATGACCCTCACACCAACATCTAAAAGTTTCGACACATATGCTGCCATTTCTTCTGGCGTGGCAGGGAAGATTGTCTCTCCTTCTTTCAGGTATGGTATCCCTGCGTTGGGTTGGGCAATTAAAGGAAGGCTCGTTACCCTGCTCATTGCCATAATGGCCTTATAAATGCCTTCTATTCCAAGACTGCAATTCGCGCCTATAACGTCAGCGCCAAGCCCCTCTGCAATAATGGCAAATACTTCTGGCGGAGTACCGAGAACTGTTCGCAAGGTTTCATCAAATGTCATGGTTGCAACTACTGGAAGACCAAAAGTTTTTGCTGCAAGGATGGCAGCCTTCATCTCTTTGATATCCATCATGGTCTCAATAACGATTAAATCAACCCCACCGGTTTTGAGAGCATTAACCTGTTCGGAAAATATTTCAACCGCTTCATCAAATGAGAGGTCGCCAACTGGCTCTAAGAATTTTCCAGTTGGTCCAAGTCCGCCAGCAACAAATCCCTTTTTGCCAACTGCCTCCCTTGCATTTTTTGCTGCCTTTAGGTTTATATCTACGAGTTTTTTTTCAAGATTGTATTCTTTAAGCTTAACCCTGTTAGCGCCAAATGTAGCTGTTGTAACAACATCAGAACCTGCATCAACATAACTTGTATGAACTTGTTTTATCATCTCAGGATTTGTGAGATTAAGCTCATCAGGGCATCCCCCGGGTTTTAAACCGAGTTTTTGAAGCATGGTGCCTGTAGCGCCGTCAAATATTAATGGCCTTTTCTTTAATTCTTTTAGAAAGGAGTTTTTCATTGTCCTGTTATCCTTTTATGAGGTCTTTATTTGGGCCGAGCGGGAAGGAGATATCTATATGACCAGCGAGCGTTTTTACTTTTTTGCCTTCTATAAGTAGCTGAACCTTTTTAATTTCAGGAAAGTTAAGGGTTACGGTATCAACAACAGAATAAATAGTTTGTAATTCAGCAGAGCTTCCGCCCGGATGTTTGTCAGAAATTTCCTTGCTGAAATTTAAAAATGCCACGTTGTCCTTAACCTCAACACTGAGAAGCCTTGTCCCATCAGGGACAGTGACAGTAAGACTTCCTTCTGGTCCGCTTATGAGAGCGTGTATGGCCTCTCTGATTTCTATAGATAATGTTCCTTTTGCTATATCCCTCTCTTCTGCCTTCAATGCTTTGCCTTCTTCGTTAGAGAAGTAGATTCTTACACTTTTTACTTCGTACCTTGATATCTTCTTAGGAAGCAGATAGGGCAGTATCTTATCACCATACTTTGTAATAAGGTAAATTCCAACAACTACGGTGAGCATGGCAACAACTAAGATTGTTATAGTTGCTCTGCCCGCAGAATGCCTATTTTTATTTGTTTTCACTTTTGAGCCAGGGCAATGTTTCTTTTTAGATGGCATGGGTAGTTTTTTTATAAGTTTTCCAGATTAACTAATTCAATATTTCTAAGGCTGGCTCCCATAAATCTACTGCCAACCTGTTTAAACCTGTCAGGTGAGTCTGTGACAAAAAATCTGTGAGAACTTTCCTTAGATGATATAATTTTAATCAGATTTTTTTCTGCGAGACACCTAAAAACCTCAGCAGCGGTTTCATGACCTGAATCTATAAGCATTGTTTTATTGCCCATAACCTCAGTGATTACTTCCTTAAGTAAAGGGTAGTGGGTACAGCCAAGTATGAGCGTATCTATCCAATTTTTCTTTATATCATTGAGATAAGTCTGGGCAGTAAGATGCGCCATCTGATTATTTGTCCATCCTTCCTCAGCAAGCGGCACGAACAAGGGACATGGTTGTGTGAATACCGCAATAGATGAGTCTATGGACTTAATTGCATCAAAGTAGGCGCCGCTCTTTATTGTCCCTTCTGTTCCTATCACGCCTACCCTCTTAGTCTTTGTAATCTCAACTGCCTTTTTTGCGCCAGGCTCTATGACACCTACAACCGGTATTTGAAGCGCCTTTTTAAGCTGCGGCAGGCAATATGCAGAGGCTGTATTGCATGCAACAACAAGGAGTTTTATATTGAATTTCAGAAGAAAGCGCGCATTTTCAAAGGAATACTTTGTAACTGTCTCGGCGGATTTTGTGCCATATGGCACCCTGGCGGTATCGCCGAGATAAATAGTATCTTCTCCCGGCATTGCATTGATAATCTCTTTTAATACAGTGAGTCCGCCAATACCTGAATCAAATATACCTATGGGTCTTTCCATTTATTGAGATGCGCCTTTCTTAAATGCCCTAAAACTCTATAGATAAACTGGGCCGCTGTTTATAGTCAACGACAATAATAGGTAGACATTATTTATAATAAATTCGAACTTCTAATATCGAAATCTGAACAATACAACGGCTGTCAGCTTAGGCAATCTGTTCCTGTTTGTCAACCCTTGACAAATTATCTGCTCTGACATTACATCAGAGCAGGTCAATATTTAACACAGTAAAACACATAATTTGTCAAGGGTCAAGGCGAGTTTTTTACAAAAGTTCCATCTTTTAAGTAGTTGGTAAAAAATAAACAAAAAATAAACAAAAAAATAAAATTCTTGACAGGAAGATTTTGACAAGTTATTCTTTTTTTACCATTTTATCATGAAACCGTATAAACAACATATCCTTGTCTGTCATGGAAAGACCTGCTCTGCTGCTGGTTCTGAAAGGTTGCTTGAACTATTGCGGGACAAATTAGATGCAGAGGGTTTAAGTGGCGAGATAAAGACATCCAAGGGCGGGTGTTTCAGTGTGTGCAAAGAGACTGAACCAAAAGGGGGGTATTGTCCTGTAGTTGTTATTTACCCTCAGGGCGTATGGTATCGCAATGTGTCTGAAAAAGATATTCATGAAATTGTGGAAAAGCATATTAAAGGCGGAAGGATAATAGAAAGGCTTTTGCATTATAAGATGCAGCCTGCTTAGCTGGATGTAAGGACTTTGAACCATAAGGGCTCAAAAATAAAACGAAAGGAGAGGAAAAAGAAAATGGTAAAAAGAAGTATCATTTTATGCAGCGTATTTGTCTTTATGCTTGCTATAGTTATTTCTGGCTGCGGTCAGCAGTTAAAGCAGGAGAATGAACAGCTAAAAGGGCAGGTGCAAGCATTGACTGACGATAACAATAATCTGCAAAGCCAGATAGAAAACCTGATAAAGGAAAGGGATGACCTTAAGGCTCAGGTAGCGTCTTTGACTCAGGAAAGGGATAACCTGAAGAAAGAGATTGAGGCAGCCAAGGCAAAGGCAAAGCCAGCGGCAAAAGGGACAACAAAGAAGAAATCTACAAGAAGGAAGTAAAAGATTCTTTGGCAGTTAAGATGTAAAAAGAAAAAGACAAAAAGAAAAAGACACCTTGGTTTAAAGATTTAAGGGGAGTATAATAGCTCCCCTTTTTATTTGCTCTATTTTCGGGTTTACAATTATTTTTTTCTTAAGTATACTACTCGCATTATGGCAAATATTATTGATGGAAAGGCGCTGGCACAGAAGCTCAGGGATAGATTAAAGAGTGAAGTTGATATGCTTAAAGACCAGGGTATTAAGCCCGGTCTGGCAGTTGTGCTTGTTGGCGATAATCCCGCCTCTCTAGTTTATGTCAAGGCAAAGGGAAAGGCATGCGATGAGGTTAGTATCAACTCATTTCAACGCACACTTCATAAAGAAATTACACAAAAAGAACTGCTATGGCAAATATCCGAATTAAACAACGATCCAAAGGTTCATGGTATCCTTGTCCAGCTTCCCCTTCCTGAGCATCTTGACGAAGAATTAATTCTGGAGGCGATATCACCAGAAAAAGACGTGGATGGTTTTCATCCTATGAATACCGGAAGGCTTGTTATTAACAAACCGCTTTTCCAGCCGTGCACGCCACTTGGCATTATTAAACTCATTGAGAATACCGGCGTGGACATATCAGGAAAAGAGGCTGTGGTTGTTGGCAGAAGCAATATTGTTGGCAAGCCCGTTGCCTTTATGCTGCTCCATAGAAATGCAACAGTTACTATATGTCATTCACGGACGCAGAATCTTCGCGAAAAAATAGGAAGGGCGGACATCTTAATCGCAGCTATCGGCAAACCCGCTGCTATTAAAGGAGAATGGATAAAACAAGGGGCTATTGTTATAGATGTCGGAATAAATCGTCTTGACGGGGGCAAGCTGGTGGGTGATGTGGAATTCGATGGGGCGTTTAAGAAGGCGTCATTTATAACTCCGGTGCCAGGCGGCGTTGGACCAATGACCATAGCCATGCTTCTCTATAATACAGTAGCGGCGGCAAAGAGGCAGTCTAAAGGCATAAGGGTATAAAATGATTATTACAAAGAAAAAGGATTTTTCAAAGATATTGGAATATCTCAATGGCAGAGAAAAGATTTATCTTTTCGGATGCAATTCCTGCGCGGAACAGTGCGAGACAGGCGGAGAGCGGGAAGTGAAGGCAATGGCTGATTTACTTGAAAAACAAGGTAAAAAGGTTATAGGTTTTTCAGTGCCTGACGAGACCTGTTACAGCATGCTTATAAAAAAGCATTTCCGTGAAGATAAAGATGTACTTGAAAAGGTTGATGCAATCCTTGTCCTTGCATGCGGCGCTGGCGTTAAGGCAGTTGCTGATGCAGCAGGAGATGGGATGGCGGTATTTCCGGCCCTTGATTCCCTCTATCTTGCCAATGTTACAAGATACGGACATTTTTTTGAAGGCTGCTCTCTTTGCGGAGACTGTGTCTTGGCTGAGACAGGTGGTATATGCCCTCACACCCAGTGCCCCAAAAGCCTGTTAAATGGGCCATGCGGTGGGATGGTTAATGCCAAATGTGAAGTTAATTTAGAAAATGAGTGTGCATGGATAATGATTTACCGGAGGCTAAAGGCTCAGGAAAGACTGGATGTTTTGAAAAGAATAGCGCCTCCAAAGGATCATTCAAACGGTGTAAAACCGCGCACGGTGATTGTAGAATCGAGGAATAAAAAGCAAAGTTAAATTAAATATCTCCTCAACCTTAACCTCAACATGTCTTAGCTAAAATTATGCAGACCCTTAAAGAGTCTCTTTCTTCAAAAAAGTTTACAATTACTGCTGAGATATGCCCGCCAAAAGGCACTGATACCTCAGACTTTCTCAAAAAGGCACAGCTTCTAAAAGGAAAAATAGCTGCTGCCAATGTGACCGATAACCAAAGGGCTGTAATGAGACTTTCCTCTCTTGCCTGTTCTGTTATTTTACTAAAGGAGGGAATAGACCCTGTGTTTCAGATGACATGCAGGGACAGAAACAGGATTGCCCTCCAATCAGACATAATGGGTGCGTCAGTCCTTGGCATAAAAAATATCCTAGCCCTTTCAGGCGACCATGTGTCTTTTGGAGACCACAGAGAGGCAAAACCAGTATTTGACCTGGATTCTGTTCAACTGGTTCAGGTAATAGATAAGCTGAATAAAGGGACAAATATGAAGGATATGCCTCTTAAGGGAGGAACAGATTTTTTTATAGGCGCAGTTGTTGCCCCAGAGGCAGACCCGGTGGAACCTGAGATGATAAAATTTGAAAAAAAGGTTGAGGCAGGGGCAAGATTCTTCCAGACACAGGCAATATACAATATGGAAAAATTCCACAGGTTTTATGAATATGCAAAAAGATTTGGTGTGAAGATTTTGGGCGGCATACTCCTTCTCAAGTCAGCAAAGATGGCAAATTTTTTGAATACGAATGTCCCTGGTGTAAAAGTGCCAAAACATCTTATAGATGAATTGGAAAAGGCTCAAGACCAGCTTGAAAAAGGTATTGAGATTGCAGCAAGGCAGGTAAATGAATTAAGGAGTTTCTGTGACGGCGCCCATATCATGGCAATAGGACAGGAAGAAAGTGTGGTGAGGATAATAGAAGGGGCAGTGTTATAGTAATTTCTAATTACCAATTTCTAATTACTTCATGGGGAATTAGGCATTGGAAATTAGGAATTATAATTACGCCATTGTCTCCATAGTGGTTTTAAAGTGTTCCATAAAATCTTCGCCGTGAAGGGGTCTGATAATTATCCATTTTTTCTTTTTATCAAGCGCAATTTCAACCTCTGCGCCAGGTATCAACTCAAGGTATCTAAGATAGTCTTCAGGTAGCGCAATGCCCTCTTTACCTTTTGCAATCTTGACAATCTTTTCTTTCATTGTTCACACCTCCGCATTTTATATCAACCCTTTGCGCTACTTGCTCATTGATTCAAGAAAATCTTTATTAGTATTCGTGCTCTGTATCTTGCCTAAGAGGAATTCCATGCTCTCGATGGGATTAAGGGGCTGGAGCACCTTTCTCAAAACCCATATGCGATTTAATGCCTCTTTTGCAAGGAGGAGTTCCTCCTTTCTTGTGCCTGACCTGTTAATATCAATTGCTGGGAAGATGCGTCTGTCAGATAATTTTCTGTCAAGCACTATCTCCATATTGCCGGTGCCTTTAAACTCTTCAAATATAACCTCATCCATACGGCTGCCTGTTTCAATTAACGCCGTTGCAATGATGGTAAGGCTTCCACCTTCTTCTACATTTCTTGCAGCGCCAAAGAACCTCTTTGGTTTATGCAAGGCATTGGAATCTACACCTCCTGAGAGCACCTTGCCGCTTGGCGGCACAACAGTATTATACGCCCTCGCAAGCCTCGTGATAGAATCCAAAAGAATAACCACATCGTGCTGATGTTCTACCAACCTCTTTGCCTTTTCTATGACCATCTCTGCAACCTGAACGTGTCGTTGCGCAGGTTCGTCAAATGTAGAGCTTATTACCTCGCCTTTTACCGAGCGCTGCATATCAGTAACCTCTTCTGGCCTTTCATCAATCAGCAACACAATCAATACAATATCTGGATGGTTTGTTGTTATGCTATTGGCAATCTTTTGAAGAAGAACCGTTTTGCCTGCCCTCGGCGGCGACACAATGAGTCCTCTCTGGCCTTTGCCGATTGGGGTAAAGAGGTCCATTATTCTCATGGAGAGGTCTGTCTTCTTGCCAGCCAACTCAAGTTTTATCCTCTCCTCAGGATAGAGGGGAGTGAGATTGTCAAAAAGTATCTTATCCCTTGCAACATCAGGATCTTCATAATTTACCTTTTCAACCTTTAAAAGGGCGAAATATCTTTCACCTTCTTTTGGCGGTCTTATCTGACCGGATACAATGTCGCCTGTTCTGAGATTAAATCTTCTTATCTGTGATGGAGAGACATATATATCATCAGGTCCTGGGAGGTAATTATAGTCAGGCGCCCTTAAAAACCCGAAGCCATCGGGCAGGGTTTCCAGAACACCCTCGCTGTATATAAGGCCGTTTTGTTCTGATTGCGACTGAAGCAGAGCGAAGATTAAATCTTGTTTCCTCATGCTTGCAGCGCCTTCTATATTATATTGCTTGGCAAGCGTTGTAAGCTCGCCAATCTTTTTTTCTTTAAGTTCTTTGAGATTCATAAAAGCACTCCTCTTTTTTTAACAACCACAGCTTGCCATCAACTCTTGATATCCCAATATAACTTCGGAGACAGTAAAGATAAGGCATGCGGTCGTAAGACCAATTTTTTGTTATGGGAATTAAATTTTGTCTTTTTTGCGCACTTGGGGTGATGCCATGGTTAATGAGCCATATCCACTCGCTTGAAATTGAAGGATAAGTGGGGCTATTCATTGTGGGTTTTTTTGAACAAGCTGACAAATTTAAATGTTGAAGAAGCCATTTCTGTTTTTATTATGACTATGCACCCGGAGAGCAATATATACTATTGTCTGCTTTGAACATCTGGAAAGGGTAAGCCCACCAATGGAATTATGATTTTTTGAGTTTTTCTATACCTATAGCTCCGGGGTTATTAAAGATGATATCATGTGAATTGTAGTTCAAATTTAGATGTGATTTTGAATTAATAAAAATATAAAGGCACTTTAATTGTGCGGTTGCCATAAGATTAGCACAATATTTTAAAATCTGTCAATCTTTTTTTTGCATTTCGAATGAACTGTTGTTTTTAAATCACCGTTAGCAGTTTATGTTATCCCCCTATCCAAACTCCTGTACTGTATTGCCTCTGACAGGTGATGTGTTTTAATCTGTTCTTCACTTTCTAAGTCGGCTATAGTCCTTGCAACCTTTAATATCCTTGTGTATGCCCTTGCAGATAGGCCGAGTTTATCTATTGCCATTTCAAGAAGTCTCTTGCCCTCTTCACCTATTTCGCAGAACTTTTTTATATGATGGGTGGTCATCTGGCTATTGCAGTAGACTTTTTTACCATCACGCTTAGCGTAACCTAAAAACCTCTCCAACTGGACACTCCTTGCCCTATCAACACGCGCCTTTACTTCTTTTGAGGACTCACCCTTTGTATCACCTGAAAGCTCCTTAAATCTCACAGCAGGCACATCACAGTGGATATCAATCCTGTCTAATAATGGCCCGGAAATCTTTGCCCTGTATTTTTGGATTTGCGCTGGTGTGCAGCGACATTCTTTGTGTAAATCGCCTAAAAATCCGCAGGGACAGGGGTTCATTGCAGCGATTAAAATAAAGCGAGAGGGATATGTCAATGACATGGCAGCCCGTGATATGGTAACTTTCCCATCCTCAAGAGGTTGTCTTAATACCTCAAGCACATTTTTTTTAAATTCAGGCAGCTCATCCAGAAACAGAACGCCGTTATGCGCAATTGAAACCTCACCAGGTCTCGGGACATGCCCTCCGCCGATAAGCCCTGCATCGGAAACAGTGTGGTGAGGGCTTCTAAATGGCCGTGTGGTTACCAAAACCTGTCTTCTATCAAGAACTCCGGTTATGCTATGAACCTTTGTCGTTTCTATCGCCTCATCAACACTCATATCAGAGAGAATAGTAGGCATACGCCTGGCAATCATGGTTTTTCCAGAGCCTGGCGGACCAATCATCAAAACATTATGTCCGCCTGCTGCTGCAATTTCCAATGCCCTTTTTACGTGTTCTTGCCCCTTTACCTCATTCAAATCAAGATAGGTTTCTCCGTTTCCTTTAAAGTATTCTTCAATATTAATCCTGCATGGCTCAATTTCAAGATTGCCGTTTAAAAACTCAACGAGCTGGGAAAGATTTTTTACGCCGATACTATTTATGCCATTTACTAACGCAGCTTCTTCAGCATTTTCCTTTGGGAGGATTACACCTTTCAACCCTGCCTTCTTTGCAGCAACAGCCATGGGAAGCGCGCCACGCACAGGTTTGACCCTACCATCCAGAGAAAGCTCCCCTAAAATCATATAATTAGCAAGGACTTCCTTTTTTACAACTCCCCCTGCAGCAAGGATTCCAAGGCTTACTGGCAAATCAAAGGTCGTGCCTTCTTTTTTTACATATGCTGGGGCAAGGTTTACGGTGATGCGTTTGGCAGGGAATTCATAGCCAGAGTTCTTTATAGCTGCCTTTACCCTGTCTTTGCTTTCTTTAACTGCATTATCAGGCAGGCCGACGGTTGAAAAGATAGGAAGACCTTGAGCGGTATCCACCTCTACCTCTACGATATATGCATCAATACCCAAGACTGAACCGCTGAATACTTTGGCTAACATACATTCCTCAAAATTTATTTGGTGAGATATTATCAAATATGCTGCTCGCACACAAGTTATTATATTATCCGTAATAATTTATTGACAGCGCACAGCTTACTGCCTTACAATATAAAAAGGGGGCGACAGGCTTCGACGGGATGACCTGATGCCACGGGAAGCATACCGAGGTCCGGGGACTCGTTAAAACACCGGAAAAACATAGTCGCAAACGACTATAACTACGCTCTGGCTGCTTAAGTCAGCCAGCGTCTTTTATGCCTGCTCCTGCGGGGCTTAAGAGACGACATTTAGCAGGATGGCCTTTGGGGCTCGGTCTGAAGGACCTGAAGGCGAGAACTAAACAGACTGGCTTCCTGGTACAGTGCCTATGATGAGCCAGGAAGCGAGATAAATGCATAGGCTAAGTATGTAGATGCCCTGGCTAAGCATTCCCGGACGTGGGTTCAATTCCCACCGCCTCCACCATATATTTAGGTAGCATAATAGCTACCTATTTTTATTTATAGGCACCCCAATGACCTCCAGAAATATCATTGACCCTTGACAAATTATATGTTTTACTAAGGTAAAACATAAAGCTGCTTTGTTTCAGACAAAGCAATAATTTGTCAAGGGTTGACTTATTTTTTAAAAAAACATATTATTTCTCGCACAAACTCAAAACTTACCAAGGACACTGTTGTTTATGAAGATACGCAAGGCAGTTTTTCCTGCTGCTGGATTCGGAACACGATTTTTGCCTGCTACAAAGGCGATTCCTAAAGAGATGCTTCCTCTTATTGACAAACCGCTGATTCAGTATTCTGTTGAAGAGGCAAAGAAGTCAGGGCTTGAGGAGGTGATAATCATAACAGGGATGGGAAAGACAGCTATTGAAGACCATTTTGATGTATCGTTTGAATTAGAGATGCTGTTAAAGGAGCGAAATAAGACAGATATGCTGAAAATGATTGAAGAGTTGTCTAACTTCATTCACTTTTCCTATACAAGGCAGAAGAAGCCAATGGGCCTTGGCCATGCAATTCACTGCGCAAAAAACCTGGTAGGCATGGAGCCATTTGCTGTATTCTTAAGCGATGATGTTATAGATTCACGCATCCCTGTTATGAAGCAGATGGTAGATGTCTTTCATCGGTATCCTTATACTATACTGGCAGTTCAGCGCGTTCCCAAAAAAGAGGTTCATCATTATGGCATAATAGAGGCAAGGAAGATAGCGCCAAGGGTATATGAGGTTCTTGATATGGTAGAAAAGCCTCATCCAAGCAATGCGCCTTCTAATCTGGCGATTATTGGCAGATACATTCTGATGCCAGAGATATTTAAAGCCCTTGAAGAAACCAAACCAGGCAGAGGCGGTGAGATACAGCTTACTGACGGATTGAAGGTGTTATCCAGAAAGCAGCCAATTTATGCATATGAATTCGAAGGCGAAAGATTTGATGCTGGCGACAAGCTTGGTTTTATAAAGGCAAATGTGTCGTTTGCCTTAAAAAGGCCGGATATAAATAAAAGCTTCAAGAAATTTTTAAAAGAAATTA
>MGQA01000111.1 GCA_001797665.1 Deltaproteobacteria bacterium GWF2_42_12
TACTTCGTCGCTCTGCTCCTCGTAATGACACATTATTTAATGCGTTTGTATTAATTATGAGCCATGATGTGACATGGGAGCGCATAATTTGTCAAGGTTGAAGAAATTATAGCATGTGTGTTATATTTGAAAAGCAGTTTTCATAGATGAGGTAGCAGTATGAAGCTAAAAATGATAAAAGATGACATATTCTGGGTTGGCGCAGTTGACTGGGATAGGAGGTTGTTTGACGCCCTCATTCCTCTGCCTGACGGAACCAGTTACAATGCCTATCTGATTTATGGAAGCGAGAAGACTGCCCTGCTGGATACCGTTGACCCGAGCATGACCGCTGTCCTCATGTCTCATCTGGAGGATGTCAAGAATATAGATTTTATCATCTCTCATCATGCTGAACAGGACCATTCAGGGGCATTGCCGCATGTTCTGGATAAATACAAAAGCGCTAAGGTCGTAGCTTCTCCCAAGGGCAAGCCTATGCTTGTGGAGCATCTGCATATCCCGGAGGAAAGGATTATAACAGTCAATGACGGAGAAACATTATCTCTGGGGAATAAAACCCTTGAATTTATCCATGCGCCGTGGGTTCACTGGCCTGAGACCATGTTTACGTATCTCAGGGAAGACAAGATGCTTTTTACCTGCGACCTTTTTGGCTCACACTTTGCCACCTCAGATATATTTTATAGCGACTACTGGCATGTATGTGATGCTGCAAAGAGATATTATGCAGAGGTGATGATGCCATTCAGGACGACGATTCAAAAGCATCTGGAAAAGATAAAGAAATACGATATCAGCATGATTGCGCCGAGCCACGGCCCTGTGCATAAAGACCCTGAATGCATTGTGGGGTCGCATCAGGAGTGGGTTTCTGATAGAGTCAGCAATACAGTTGTTATACCGTATGTTACAATGCACGGTAGCACTCAATTAATGGTGGATTATCTGGCGGAGATACTTGCAGATAATGGCGTCAAGGTGGAAAAATTTAATCTTGCCGTGGCTGATACAGGAAAGCTTGCCATGTCTCTGGTAGATGCCGCAACCCTTGTAATAGGCTCTCCCACAGTTCTTAGCGGCGCTCATCCTGTGGTTGTGTCTGCTGTGTTTCTGGCAAATGCCCTGAAACCAAAGTTGAAATTTGCATCTATCATCGGTTCTTATGGTTGGGGCGGAAGAATGGTGGAGCAGATAAAAGGGCTTATGTCAAATTTAAAATTGGAGATGCTTGAGCCTGTAATTATAAAAGGCCTGCCAAAGGATGAGGATTATAAGGCGCTGGATAGATTGGCGAATGAGATAGTAGATAAACACAAAGCAGCAATTAAAAATTAAGAATTGCGAATTATGAATTGGTGATTGATTTCATGGTAAGACAGCAAACAAAACGACTCCCTTCCTGGCTTTCGCGGCCGATGGGCCAGCCGAGCAAGCTCCATACAATGAAGAATATCCTGCGCAGCAGGAATCTGCATACGGTGTGCGAGTCTGCACGGTGTCCAAATATCGGAGAATGTTTTTCAAAGCCCACTGCGACCTTTATGATTCTCGGAGATGTCTGCACAAGGGGGTGTGGCTTCTGTGCAGTGGAAAAAACATCTACATTTTCTCCCTCTCCCCTATGGGGAGAGGGAGGGGTGAGGGGAAAGGCATTGCCAGTAGACACTGACGAGCCTCAAAATATCGCCCTTACAGCAAAGGAACTTGGGCTCAGGCATGTAGTTATAACATCAGTTACAAGAGATGACCTTGCTGATGGCGGTGCAACGCAATTCGCCTTGACAATAAAGGCTGTTAAAGATACCATTCCCACAATTTCTATAGAGGTTTTAACCCCTGATTTTAAAGGGGATAAGAGGGCTCTGAAGATTGTTCTCGATGCAAGGCCTGATATATTTAATCACAATATCGAGACCGTGCCTTCTCTCTATCCAGAGGTAAGGCCGCAGGCTGATTATAAGCAATCTTTGAGGGTGCTTGAAATGGCAAAGGCCATTAATGGAGAGATAATCACAAAATCTGGTCTTATGGTCGGCCTTGGCGAGACAAAGGATGAAGTAAAATCTGTTCTCAAAGACCTGTTAAATTCCGGTTGCGACGCTGTTACCATAGGCCAGTATTTGAGGCCGTCATCAAAAAATCTTGAGGTTCAGGAATATATCTCCCTTGAGGTTTTTAAGGAATATGAGGAATACGGAAAAGATATCGGGTTGAAGCACGTTTATTCGGGGCCTTTTGTGAGGAGTTCGTATAATGCAGAATTATTGACGGCTTCGTAAAAAGTCCATCTGCGGAGCCTGTTCCGATCCGCCAGAGGCGGAGAGGAATCTCGGTGTTTGCTTGCTCCGTCCGCCTAAGGCGGACATCTGGAGCTTTTTACTTTGTCGTCTGCTTTGAATGAGAGGCGCAATGAACGCAATAACGCTATAAACGGAGTTAATTCATGTGGGAACCGGGTTTTAAAAGAAGGAGGTCTATTATATGAAATGCGTAATCTGTAAGCATGGAGAAACACGACAAGGCAAAGCTACGATCACCCTTGAAAGAAACGGCACTATGTTAGTTATCAAAGGTGTTCCTGCGAGAGTATGCGCTAACTGTGGCGAGGAATATGTGGATGAAGATATTTCCGCATTGCTCCTTAAATCAGCGGAAGATGCTGTAAAATGTGGTGTTCAGGTAGATGTTCGTGAGTATGCAGCAGCATAAATCTTTAGAAATTTTTTGGAGGGTTGATTGGAAGAATTTCACAGGATAAAAAGGCTTCCGCCGTATATCTTTAATATAACAACAGAGCTAAAGATGGAGGCGCGCAGGCGCGGGGAGGATATTATTGATTTTGGCATGGGCAATCCTGACCAGCCCACACCCCAGCATATTGTTGACAAGCTCCTTGAGGCTGCTAAGAATCCGAGAAATCACCGGTATTCTGCTTCAAAGGGCATATATAAATTACGGCTTGCCATAACAGACTGGTATAAGAGGCGGTACGATGTTGACCTTGACCCTGAATCAGAGGCCATTGCAACGATAGGTTCAAAAGAGGGGCTTTCCCATCTTGCGCTTGCAATCATTGGCCCCGGTGATGTGGTCTTTGTCCCTAACCCCACATATTCTATTCACACCTACTGCGTGGTCATTGCAGGCGGAGATGTGCGGAGCATCCCGCTTCTGCCGGGCAGGGATTTCTTTGAAGAGCTTTTAAACGCAGTCAAGCAGACATGGCCTAAGCCCAAACTTTTAATAATCAATTTTCCGCATAATCCAACTACAGAGGTTGTTGATATAGAATTTTTTAAAAAGATTGTGGATTTTGCAAAAGAGCATAATATCCTCGTTGTTCATGACCTCGCATATGCAGATATTGTGTTTGATGGCTATAAGGCGCCCAGTTTTCTGCAGGTCCCCGGTGCAAAGGATATCGGCGTAGAATTTTTCACTTTATCAAAGAGCTATAACATGCCCGGATGGAGGGTCGGCTTTGCAGTGGGAAATAAACGGCTGATAGGTGCGCTTGCGAGGATAAAGAGTTATATGGATTACGGCATGTTCCAGCCTATCCAGATTGCAGCAATCAGCGCATTAAATGGGCCTCAGGAGTGCGTGCATGAGATATGCGAGACATACAAAAAGCGCCGTGATGTATTGATAAGCAGTTTTAATAAGGCAGGCTGGCCAATAGAAAAGCCGAAGGCTACCATGTTTGTATGGGCGAGGATTCCCGAACAGTTCAGGAAGATGGGTTCTTTGGAATTTTCCAAGTTTTTGCTGAGGGAGGCAAAGGTGGCTGTATCACCTGGGGTTGGCTTTGGTGAATATGGGGATGAGTATGTAAGGATTGCCCTGATTGAAAATGAACACAGGACAAGGCAGGCTGCGAAGGGGATTAAGGAAGCATTTAAAAAGACTACAGAAGTAAGACCCAAGACTAAAGGCGAAATGTTAGAGGTGGCGAAATAGCTACTATGCAAAAAATTAACATCGGTCTCATAGGCTTCGGCACAGTTGGCACAGGTGTGGTCAAGGTTCTGAAAGAAAATGCAAAGACCATTCAGGAGAGGCTTGGTGCAGAGGTTGTCCTGAAAAGGATTGCAGATAAAGACCTCACCCGCGAGAGAGGTGTGGAGGTAGCGAAATCAATACTCACCGCAGATGCCAATGATATTATCAGCGACCCAGCTATCAATATTGTCATTGAGCTTGTTGGCGGCATTGAACCTGCAAAGACTTTTATCTTAAAATCACTTAAAAATAAAAAACATGTTGTGACAGCGAATAAGGCGCTCCTTTCCCAGCATGGTGAGGAGATTTTTAAGGCAGCATCTTCAAATAATGTTGATATAGGTTTTGAGGCGAGCGTTGGCGGCGGCATCCCGATTATCAAGGCATTGAAAGAGGGGCTTGTTGCAAATAAAATCAATTCTATCTATGGCATTATCAATGGCACGGCAAATTATATCCTGAGCAAGATGACAAATGAAGGCGGTAAGTTCGAGGATGTCCTGAAAAAGGCCCAAGAAAAGGGCTATGCAGAGGCAGACCCGACATATGATGTGGAAGGCATTGATACGGCGCACAAGCTGGCAATCCTCATAAATCTTGCTTATGGCACATACATCAAACTTGAAGATATCTACACAGAAGGCATCAGCAGGATTACTCCGATAGATATAAAGTTTGCAAAAGAGTTCGGCTATAAGATTAAACTCCTTGCCATTGCAAAGGAAGAGCATGGCAAGATTGAGGCGCGGGTTCATGCCACTATGATTCCTGCAGAGCATCTTCTTGCCACTGTTGATGGTGTTTACAATGCCATTTATCTCAGAGGCAACGCAGTAGGTTCAGTCCTGTTTTATGGCAGGGGCGCTGGTATGATGCCTACAGCGAGCGCTGTGGTGGCAGATGTGGTGGATATCTGTAGGAATATGAAGAAAGGCGCAAGTCACAGGGTTGCGCCGCTGTCATATACAGAAGAATCTGTCAGGAAAGTCGAGATACAGCATATAGAAAATCTTGAGATACCGTATTATCTGAGATTTTCCGTTTTAGATAAGCCGGGGGTGTTGTCAAAGATTTCCGGTATTCTCGGCAACCATAACATCAGCATCTTATCAGTGATACAGAAAGACAGAAAAGTCGGCGGCGCAGTACCAGTCGTCATTGTTACTCATCATGCCAAAGAAAAAGAACTCATGAGCGCCTTAAAAGAGATTGATAAGATGGATGTGATTCTGGATAAGACAGTGTATTTGAGGATAGAGGAGAATCTTGGGGCTGGGGAGTAAGAAGACAAACCAAATACCCCTTGACTTTTCCAGCAATTAAAGATATTTTCTGAACAATTATTAGGGAGCAATAAATGTCCAAAAAAATTCTCCTGGCAGATGATAGTATTACCATTCAAAAGGTTATATCCATTACCTTTGCAAGTGAGGATTATGACCTTATGGTTGTTGGCGATGGCGATTCTGCAGCAGCAAAGATAAAAGAATCAAAGCCTGATCTTGTGATAGCTGATATTGCCATGCCCGGGAAAAATGGTTACGAGGTCTGTGAAATTATTAAGAAAGATCCTGGACTCCAGCATATACCAGTACTGCTCTTAGCAGGCACATTTGAGCCTCTTGATGACAAAAAGGCCAAATTGGTAAAGGCGGATGACCATATAGTCAAACCGTTTGAATCGCAGGAGCTCATAGACAAGGTTAAGAATCTATTGTCAAGGCCGCCTATGCCAGCAGCCCCTGTTGAAGAAGCGAAACCTCCGATGCCAGAAGTAAAACCGCCGGTTCCTGCAGATATATGGGAGGTTGGCGACTTTATGGGTACTGCTGAGGCAGAGGCGCCTGCAAAGGCTGGTGCGGAAAAGGATATTTGGGGGGAAGAATTTTTTGCAGAGCCTCGAAAAGGTGAGCCTAAGAAACCTAAGGTGGAGGATGAATTCATAGAACTTGAATTAGCTGAGGAGGAGTTGAAGCCCGTAGAGGAGGTTAAGCCGACGCCGCCACCGAAACCATCTGAGGTATTTAAAGCTGCGCCAGAAATTAAACCGCCAACACCTCAGCCGCCGATAATACCAACAGCGCCGCCTATTCCAACCATGCCTGCTGCGCCTAAAGTTGTACCAATAACAGAAAGGGTTGAGGCCAAGGTAAAAGAGGCTGTAAAGGAAGAGGTAGTTGAGCTCGGGGCTGTTCCAAAAGAGAAACTGGAAGAGGTTGTAAGAAGGATTTCAAAAGAGGTGATTGAAGAGATTGCATGGGAGGTAGTTCCTGATTTGGCAGAGGAAATGATAAGGGAAGAGATAAGAAAGATAAAAGAGGCAATGGGAAAAGTAAAATAGAACAGTTGTCAGTGGTAGTGCTGAGTGGTCGGTAAATAAAGAATACAACCGATAGTCAAGGGGATTTCAAATCCCCTTTTTATTTTGACAAAAGGATATGAAAACGAAAGAACTGGATAAAATCTATAATCCGAAGGCAGTAGAAGAAAAGTGGTCAAAATACTGCCTTGAGAAAGAACTTTTCAAGGCGGATGCTGATTCTAAAAAGCCTCCCTTTTCAATGGTTATCCCTCCCCCAAATGTTACCGGCTCCCTCCACATGGGGCATGCCCTCAATAATACGCTTCAGGACATACTGGCCCGATACAAAAGGATGAGGGGATTTGATGTTCTCTGGGTTCCGGGCACTGACCATGCAGGCATTGCAACTCAGAATGTAGTTGAGAAAAAACTGCATGCAGAAGGGGTGGACAGGCATAAGCTTGGAAGAAGTAAATTTATAGAACGCGTCTGGAAGTGGAAAGAGGAATCAGGCGGCGCAATCATCCATCAGCTTAAAAGGCTCGGCGCATCATGCGATTGGTCGCGCGAACAGTTTACTATGAGTCCGGAGCTTAGCAGGGCTGTTGTGGAGGTCTTTGTAAGGCTTTATGAGGAGGGGCTTATTTACCGGGATGAGCGGCTGATTAACTGGTGTCCGAGGTGTTTGACAGCGCTCTCTGACATAGAGGTTGAACATGAGGAGGTCTTGGGCAAGCTTTACTATATCAGGTATCGCCTCGCAGATGTGTTAACCTCTCAACCTCTTAACCTCTCAACTTCTATAATAGAATATCTAACCGTAGCTACTACACGGCCTGAAACCATGCTTGGCGATACAGCTGTAGCTGTACATCCTCAAGATGAGCGATATAATAAATTTATAGGCAAAGAGGTTCTACTGCCCCTTACAAGCCGGAGGATTCCTGTTATAGGCGATTCAATTCTGGTTGACCTCGAATTCGGCACTGGCGCTGTAAAGATAACCCCTGCCCATGACTTCAATGATTTTGAGGCAGGGAATAGGCACGGCCTGAAGCGCATAGCAATATTCAATGAGCGCGCCCATATCAAACCTGACATACCCGATGTAGACCCTGAAGTAATAAAAGAGATTCTGGATTTGCATGCCCACAAGGCGAGGGAAAGGGTCATCCATATCTTAAAAGAAAAAGGATTTCTCACAAAGGTAGAAGACCATAAGCATGCCATAGGAAAGTGCTATCGGTGCAAAACTGTTATAGAGCCATATCTTTCTCCGCAGTGGTATGTAAAGGTAAAACCTCTATCAGATGAGGCTATGAAGGCAGTTGAGCATGGCAGGACAAAAATTGTTCCGCAGGGCTGGGAAAATACCTATTTTGAATGGATGAGAAATATCAAGGACTGGTGCATTTCACGGCAGATATGGTGGGGGCATCAGATACCTGCGTGGTATTGTATAAAATGCAATAAGAATGAAATATATGAAGTTCACGGCGAAAAGAATTTTACAGCAAAGGCAAGGCCAGTTGTCTCACGGACTGAACCAAAGACATGCCCTACCTGTGGCGGAAAAGAGATTGTGAGAGACAATGATGTGCTTGATACCTGGTTTTCATCTGCGCTCTGGCCATTTTCAACCCTTGGCTGGCCCGACAGGACAAAGGAGCTTTCCCGCTATTATCCTACATCTGCCCTCATTACGGGCTTTGACATTATATTCTTCTGGGTCGCGAGGATGATGATGGTAGGGTTAAAGTTTATGAATGATGTGCCTTTCAGAGATGTGTACATCCATGCACTGGTACGAGACGCTGAAGGCCAGAAGATGAGCAAGAGCAAAGGCAATGTCATTGACCCGCTCGTTATCATGGATAAATACGGAACAGACGCATTCAGGTTTACTTTATCTGCTATGGCTGCCCAGGGCAGGGATATAAAACTTGCAGAGGAAAGGATTGAAGGATACAGAAACTTCTGCAACAAGATATGGAATCTGGCAAGGTTTACCCTGATGAACATTCAGGAGTCAGGAGTCAGGAGTCAGAAGTCAGAAGTTGAATATTCTTTAGCGGACAAGTGGATACTAACGAGATTGAACGCAGCCGTCAGGGAAGTTACTGTTGCGCTGGAAACATACAGATTCAACGATGCGGCAAATAGTATTTACCAGTTCATCTGGCATGAACTCTGCGACTGGTATGTAGAGCTTATTAAAGGAGATTTGCGCGGCGAAAATGGCGAGGAGAGAAAAAAGACAGCCCAGTATATTCTTGTCAAAGTTTTAAAAGATTCCTTAAAGCTCCTCCATCCGATGATGCCGTTCATTACTGAGGAGATTTGGGATGTCCTGCCTATAGAAGAAGGGGCAAGGGGCAAGGGGCAATGGGCAGGGGGCAAGAGCATCATGCAGCAGCCTTTTCCAAAGGCAAGTGAGGATTATCCTGATGCAGAAAAAGAGATGAATAGTCTTATGGAGGCAATAAAGGCCATCAGGAATATCAGAAGCGAAATGAATATTGCGCCTTCAGCAACTATTGAAGCTATTTGCTATTCTGCAGATGCAACAGTCAGGGCATTGCTTACATCTGAAGAGAGGTATATAAAGACATTGGCAAAGGTCTCTGATCTGAAGATATCAGCGCCTGCTGATAGACCAGAGAATGCAGCTGTTGCCATTGCAGGCAGTGTAGAGATATTTGTCCCGCTCAAAGGGCTTATAAACTTTTATGAGGAAGAAAAGAGGCTTGCCAGAGATTTAGAAAAGGTTATGAAAGACCTTGAAGGCGTTCAGAGGAAGTTATCCGACGAGAATTTCCTTGCCCGTGCACCGAAAGAGGTTGTTGAAAAGGATAAAATAAGGGTTGAAGAGCTTTTGCAGAAAAAGGCGAAATTAGAAGAAGGGTTGGAGAGGATAAAGAGGATTAAGAGTGGAAATCAAGCACATTGATACAGCTTACAGCATTCAGGATATTATAGAGACTGCCCTTGCAGAGGATATTGGGTCAGGTGATATTACAACAAAAGCGACTGTGGAAGCGCATAAAGAGGGCGAGGCAGATATTGTAGCAAAAGAGGATATTATTGTTGCAGGTATTCCCATTGCAGAGGCTGTATTCAAGACGGTTGATGAGAGGCTTGTGTTTAAGGCTGGTGTAAACGATGGGGATAATGTTAAGAAAGGTAAAACCCTTGCTACGGTTTCTGGCAAGATTTCATCTATTCTTACCGCTGAGCGGGTTGCGCTCAATTTTTTGCAGCGGCTCTCTGGAGTTGCAACATTGACAAGGCAGTATGTTGATAAGGTAAAGGGCTTTAAGACAAAAATTCTTGATACAAGAAAGACAACCCCGGGCCTGAGGATTCTTGAAAAATATGCAGTCAGGATGGGCGGCGGCTTTAACCACAGATTTGGTCTTTGCGATGGGTTTCTCATAAAGGATAATCATATTGCAGCAGTCGGCAGCATTGCAGAGGCGGTATTCAAAGCAAGAGAGAATAGCCCGCATAATATGCTGATAGAAGTTGAGGTAAAGAATCTTAAAGAAGTGAGAGAGGCCGTGATTGCCGGTGCCGACATTATACTATTGGATAATATGAAACCTGCTGTCATGAGAAAGGCTGTAAATATTATCGGCAAGGCAGCGCTGGTGGAGGCATCGGGCGGGGTGAATCTGACAAATGTCAGGGTGATAGCAAAGACTGGGGTTGATTTTATATCAGCCGGTGCGCTGACTCATTCCGCGAGGGCTGTGGATATGAGTTTGGAGGTGATAAGTTCACGCTGAAAAACGCCCATCTGCGGAGCCTGTTCCGAGCGTAGCGAGGAATCTTGCGCTAACTCGACCCGCTGATTGGGCTATAGAATTACCCATGAGACGCTTCGGCGTGCAACTTTAACCCTAAGGCAGCCATAACCTTGAGGATAGTGTCGAAGTCGGGACTGCGCTCACCAGAGAGCGCCTTGTAAAGACTTTCACGAGAAAGGCCAGCGTCACGTGCTACCTGTGCCATGCCCTTGGCACGGGCGATATCGCCCAGCGCTTTTGCAATGAAAGCTGCATCGCCGTTGGCCTCCTCAAGACAAGCCTCAAGATAAGCCGCCATTTCCTCCGTGGTTCGGAGATGCTCAGCAACATCGTAGCGAGTAGTTTTGGTTTTTCTCATCATGTCCTCCTATAGGTTGCGTGCGAGGCGCAAGGCAGTTTTGATATCGGCGGCCTGTGTGCGTTTGTCGCCCCCGGCCAGCAAAATTACTACCACGCGTCCGCGCATTGTGTAATACACCCGGTAACCGGGACCGTAATTAATTCGCAATTCCGAGATGCCCTCACCAACCGGTCTAACATCCCCCGGATTTCCTTCTGCAAGGCGCTCGACCCTGACCTGTACACGCGCACGTGCATGAATGTCGCGCAGCCCATCAAGCCACTTGGCAAATGTCTCGGTTTTACGAATCTCCAACATGTTATATTGTAGTCGTATGGCTACACATTGTCAATACTTTTCAAGGGATTGCTCATAAGACAGTAGGCAAGGATGGTAATTCGGTAATTCGGGACACATGTACTAGCTCACTAATTCGGTAACTTTCTGGAGTTTATCAAAAGGTGTTTCATAGTTCAAGCCCCCATGTTTCCTAAGGTGATTAAATTCAAACAAAAAGTTTCCAAGGTTCATAATCAGATCCTCCTCTGATTCGAATGAATTAGGGTAGAAAAACTCATTCTTGATTATTTTCCAAAAGGCTTCCACCTTGTCGTTTGTTTGAGGTCTGCACACAATGAAAGGTGTCAGGCCTTGATATTTGACTTAAAGAGCCGCGTTCGATATGAATTCAATAGTCAAGGCCTGACACCTTTTAGTGCACCTTATCAGCGGAAAAAACAAAATACAAACTTCATGGTTGCCCATAATGCCCTCGCTCATAAACTTGCAAGGGCAGCGTATCATATCATGAAGGAGAATGTTTCCTTTATGCCGGAAAAGTTATTTGCATAAAGGGACAGGCTGGAACGGTGAACCAGAAAAAGGGGATGGAATAACCAAAAATCTGATTGGCAAGCCGTTCCATCCATAAATAAAGTTAAAAAAAGTTATCTACATCTTTACTGCCCATGCCATGAGCCACCAAGGGAATGGTTAGCAACCATAAGAACTGTCAAATACTATTTGGACACGGCATGGCACCGAAGATTTTCTGGTCTGCCGATAGGCAGAAAGGGTCTTTGGATAAGGGTTTCACCAAAGGCCTTAATCCTGATGGGTGTCTGATGCAGTGAAGCTTGTGTTCACAAAAGCGCAGGACTGACATCGAAATTAAAGAAACTGCGGGAATGGTAGGGATGGTTGATAACTAAAAGAGCAACAGACTAAAACAAGAAAAACTCTTTTCCTTGCTTCGGGATAGTTTTTTCTCTTGACAGGGGCCTTTTAATGGGTGTCCCCAGTATGCTCCTGGTTCATCGATGACGCTGATAAAGGTATGGCTGCATGAGAGGATGAAGCAGGAAAAAACGGCGAGAGAATGAATTCAGAACATCAGAACATCAAAAAGCAAGACCCTCTGCCTTCTCTGGTTGTCTAATGGCAAGAAAGTAGACCTGACCCCAAAGAATGTGGAACAGCATGCACTCAACCAATGCACCTATATCCAATGGATTTGATGTGTCAGTTTTATTTTGGTTAAAGAATGTAATTGATTCGAACATTCAGGTATTTCCATTTCCTATTTGGCACTTAACGCCTGAACTCACTGGTTTTTACGAAGCGCAGCGGAGTAAAAATCCAGTGCAGTGATTTGTTACACATTAAAATTTTTCTTTATTTTGCGTATAAAGAGCACAGTAAACAAAAGGCTGAAGGGTAGGGAATACAGTAATCAAATAATTTTATATTCTTTACATTTATTAAGTATAAAATCTTTGTTCTTACAGTTTTCAAGAATATAGTAATTATTCTTTAGCGGTTCAATAGTCCCAAGTCCCTTGCTTTTTGTCCCCCAAATCTCAATAAGAATTGTAGGAATGAAATACATATCAAAAGCCCTATTCTCTAATGGTTTTAAGCCGATGATGACATCAGAAATATCTGGAGATTGAGTATAAGTTTTAACATCAGACTTATATTCTCTGTCAACACCGCCTCTTGTACCGCCAGTAAAACTTACGCTTGTTCTTGCCGTTTTAACTTGTGCCCTGATAATATCCTCGCCAGCTTTATTTAAAGGTAAAAAAATAATCTTTTCCAATAGAAAAGTTTTCGCATAACTTTTCTAATTCATCAACGAACTTTTCACTTTCAGTTGTAGAAATTGATAATTGGACTTTTAATATTTCTTGTTCCAATTCTCTTTTAGCAATTTTTTTATGCCTCTTTATAACTTGTTGACTCATATAAAAATTAAACCCCTTTCTTTATTTTTATTCTCTAAAACTAAATTTTTATAATCACCAAAAACAGATTTTATTGTAATAAATTTCATCTCATCTTTAATGCCACTAAAAGTAGAGACATTAACTTTAGTTTTAAATAGTCCTTCCTTGCTTTCATCTGCTATCACATAAAATGTTGTCTTGAAATTTTTCAGCTCGTTAGCTCGGACTAATGCCATCGAAATTTGTGTTGAAAACTCAATATCAAAAGTTAAGTATGGAAATCTATTTTTAAACCAAATGACATCAATTTGCTTCACCGTATTCAGAATATCTTGATATGTAAATTCAGGTATTTCATCGTAAGTAACCAATTCGCTTAATGGTTGCCCATTAAAAATAACATTCTTATCAGGAGTATATGTTTGATAACTTTTCAGATTTCCAATTTCAATTAACATCCCTTCCACATAATCGTGGATTTGATTTTTTGGAAGACCAAAAAATTCTTTTTCATAATCTTTATTCTGGATATTCTCATAAATATCATTCTCTGCTTTTACATCGAGCAATGCGTAAGTTGATAACCCTATTTGTTTAATCTCCTTTTTTACATTCTTTAACCTTCTTAAATATCCTCTAATATCATGTTTTGCATCAGTAGTTCTGGTTCTTACAATTTGAGGTGGGACTTCTTCATAAAAATTATTTAGAGTAGCAATTCCTTGGTGCTTTTCCAGCACTTTTAAAATAGCAATTTCCCAGACACTTTTCTTTTTTGGCATAATTCTGTTAGGTTACGCAGCTATTTTCATTTCTTCCATTGGGCACTTTTGAGAAAATTCTATCATTTTTGGAACACTAATTAGTATAACTTCAGCAAATTTTTTCAGGGCGTCAGCAGGGTAAACCTTTTTATTTAATTTTTTCCGTATTACAGTTCTTGTACAATTGTCATCAGCATTGGACACACTACGAATTATTGACGAAAAACAGATTTTGAAAAAATCTTTTATATCTTCAGATGTATCAAGAGAATTTATGATTTTTTTTAAATATGCCAATTCAAAAATAATTTCTTTATTAAACCAATTATCTCTATAAGGGAAAATAGGTATATCCTTTTCTGAAACCTTTGAAGGTTTATAATTCAATATTAATCTCAAAAGATATTTTTGAGTTGACTGCAATTCCTCTTCATTTAAGGGTGTAATCTTTACTTTTGAAAGATAGCGGGAGAATGGGTCAACATCAATACCAATAGAATGTCTCTTTGTTAAAAGTGCTTCGATATTTGTAGTTCCACTGCCTGCAAATGGGTCAAGAATTAAATTGCCTTTTTTAGAATAACGTTTTATAAGCCATCGTGGAAGCTCGGGGAAAAATTTAGCAGGATATTTGTGCAAACCATGGGTAAGAATGCTTTGGGTATAGCTGATAAATAAAAATCTATCTCCATCCTTAACTATTAAGTCTGTCGGAATCTCTCCATCAACCCGAACAATTTTTTCTTTGAATTCATTTACTATTTCTTTAACATTATCTAACGGCTGATTATTGAATAAATCAATTTGTTGAAGCTTACTATTAAATAAGCCCCTTCGTCTGCCATTTTTTCTAGCAACCCTTGCTTTTATTTCATCTAATGAAATCGGATAATAAATTGATTGTGCTGTTTGCATTTTTAACCTCATTTTATTATAGCACTTTTCATCATTTTAAATTATTATTTTTTTGTGTAATACCCAAAATCAGCGGCGCTGCTTTTTAGCGTCCGTTGCATTGATTCGTTAGAAGTTTTTAATTGTTTTGTCAAGAATGTAGACCAAACACCTATGTTTTTTTCGTGTTATCTTCATATGAGTTCAATATTGATTCCTTACTACATGGCACTATATCTGAACATTTAACAACCGTATCCATGCTTGAACTATTAACTCCTACTGTTTTTCCCCAAGGTAAGTTAAATGCATCTTTTGAATCAGGATTCTCAAATAAACACTTGGCTGGGTCTATACCATTTAAAATTCGTAAAAAACTTATAACATTATTTATAGACATGGATATTAAACAAAGGCCAGATATTAAATTTTCAGGTTGCCAGTTTCTCGACTGACGTCGAGGGCGAAAATGCGTTTTCTTATCATCTATAATCTTTTCAATTGTAAAATAGGATGTTCCAAATTCACTTCCTCCCAATGAGACCATTTTTTCAGGTGGTGCAGGAGTCCCTCGAACCTCTTCCTCACCTATTGATATACTAAATCCTCCAAGTTTTGTTCTTAAACCATGTTTTGCACTATTATATTCTTGGGAGAAACCTTTATCTAAAAAATCATTTGCAAACCGTGTCCAAAGTAATCCAAACCCATCTTGTATCCAGCTAATCTTCTCAGAACTGTAATCAAAATTAGAGTGTACGTACTTAGAAAATATTTTCCAACTTATATTTTTATCTTTAAATCTAGAAAATATTCTCTTCCGCATGTGAACATTATTAACAATTTTTATCAACTCACAATTCTGGTAGGAAAGCAACCATCCAACTGAACAATGAGGAGCTTGAATAGCAGAACAAATAAGTGAAAATAAAGTTTCAAGACCTTGAGAATACGCAAGTCTTAACGATAAAGCAGCTCTATGCCTATCTTCTTTATCAATATTTTCTGAGTTAATTTTCGCTATATACTTATAATAAGTTGCATCAATACCTTCAAGAAATTCTATGTTTTTTTCTCTTAATTCCCAGTCCCAACATGCATATGGTTCTTCATTGACCACAAATTTTTGAACATCCACTATCCAATCTCCAGTGAAGCTAACGCCCCGCATAGCCAGCGGCATAAAGCGGAGCGAAACGCAGTTTTATGCTGTCCGAGTTAATGCAATTATTAGACCTCAAAATTCAACTTTATTTAACCGTTTTTCTGCAAGATCTTTATAAAAGCTGTCACCTTCACCAGATTCTTTGATAACCAAATTCAGCCATTCCCGAGTTTTTACCCAATTTTTATTACTCCAATATGCTTGCGCAATCTGGTATCGGAAAGCTTGTAGAGAGTAAAAGGTGTCAGGCCTTGACTATTGAATTCATATCGAACGCGGTTCTTTAAGTCAAATGTCAATGTAGCAATTGGGGACGGGTTCATATTGTTCTAAATATTTTCGTGCAATTAGTCATCTGTTTTCTGATATAATATTCACAAATAGTTAATAACCTCGTGAATATTCGGGACACATGTGTCCCTATATTTTCCCATATTTTCCAAAATATCTATCTTGATACTATCAGAGCCTTTTGCGCTTCGCGAGGTAGTCGGACAAGAATGAAATAGGACTGGGGGTAAAGATAGTCTTCACCAGATTCGTCAATAATTCTAATATATCCTTCCCTTTCAGCGTCGTCATCCGGAAGGACTTGATAAATCTTGCGCATTTCCAAATCCTCACAGTCTTTATTTCCTATGCAAAGTGCAAATGTCTGATTTTCCTTTTCTCTTCTCATATCTTTAATCCAAAAATCTTTTGATTTTCATTTTCTTTCTGCCAATGCCATGGGCTTCGTACCAGTGTAACTCGGCATTGCACATTCTTCCACTTTCAAGACGAACTTTTCCAATACCTTTAAGCTTGCGCCACCGACCAGGACCAAATTGTTTCTGAATCCGCATTATATCTCGTATTTTTCCCCCTATGGCAATAGTTTCAATATTCTTAATTTCTCCTATTATCTCTTATCTCAAAATACACAGGATTTTTCCCCCTTATAATTTATAGCCCAACATTATTTTATGTATACCTGCATCTTTTAGTGAACGGAATGCTCGCCGCAATCATGCCCTTTTAAGGGCGGGTCGTCGTAAGACCTCTTTTACAGGCGAGCTATGTAATAATAAATTCCTTACCGAGTCACGCTAAGCGTGACCGACGAGCAGCCCAGCCATTTACGGCGAGAATGCTTCAATTTTAGGTCAGTTTGTGCTTGGAATCAAGGGAAAACTTTGCTGAATAGTCTTTTTAACCGTTTGAAAAATAAGGGAAATAATTTTCCATTGTAAATTATGTTGCATGCGATATAATTTGCAAACTGGTTATACAGAAATCCAATGAAGGTCAATAAAATCTCCACAGAACAGGCAATCCTCAGATTTTTGAAAAAAGAATCTCATTCTTATCTCTCTGGCCAGGCATTGAGCAAAGCCTTTGGCATATCAAGGACTGCAATCTGGAAGCATATGAATGCAATCAAGGAGATGGGATACTCTATAGAGGCAAGTCCTGCCAAAGGGTATAGATTAAATCTTCAGAATTTGCCTTTCAATGCAATTGAAATCGCCACAAATTTGAACACATCTTTTATCGCCAAAAACCTTTCCTTTTATAACAAGATAGAATCAACAAATGATACTGCCAAAGAGTTTGCCGCAAATGACGCAAAAGAGGGTTTTACTGTTGTCGCTGATTATCAGAAAAAAGGAAAAGGCAGGCTCGGCAGGAGATGGGAATCGCCTGCCGGTGTGAATATTTATACATCCATTATTCTGCGTCCAAACATAATGCCCGTATTTGCCCCGCAGCTTACACTCGTTGCCGCGGTTGCAGTGGCGGAGACGGTTGCAAAGTTTTTAAATCCCCCTACATCCCCCTTTTCCAAAGGGGGACTGAAAGATTTTCCCCCATTAACAGAGGGGGGAATGGGGGGATTTTTATCAGTCAAATGGCCGAATGATATCCTTATAAATTCAAAAAAAGTCGCCGGTATACTGACTGAGATGGATTCTGAAGCAGACAGGATAAACTTTGTTATTCTTGGAATAGGTATTAATGTGAATGTGACAAAGAAGATGTTGCCTCCGGAGCTTAAGTCAATTGCAACATCTTTGAAGGAGGAGACAGGCAAGGAAGTTTCAAGAACAGATTTGCTTCAAACGCTTTATTTGAATATAGAAACATGGTATAAAAAATATCTAAAGGAAGGCTTTGAACTTATTCGCGAGGCGTGGAACGTCTATTTTAAAATGGCCGGCAAAGTAGTCAGAATTCAGCAGCTTGGCAAGACTGTTGAGGGCATTGCAATAGGGATTGATACTGACGGAGCGCTTCTTCTCCAGGATAAGGGTGGAAGTATTATAAAAATTATATCAGGAGAAATAGAGTTATACACAGCGACATAAATAGAAAAGCATACAGAGCGTCAGAATAAAGCAGATCAAGGCGCGATCCGCCTTAGGCGGATGAGGAGTGAGGCGACCTCCCCCTTTATCCCCCTCCATGAGGGGGACAGGGGGAGGTCACCGCAACGACGAGCCGAGGAGCAACGCAGGTATGCTAAGTTATGACGCTCTGTATAGATAAAAGCGAAAAGCCATCCGCCTCAGGCCGAGTCAGGAGAAAAACTTATGAAAATTAATTTTACTAAAATGCACGGGTTAGGGAATGATTTTATCCTTATTGACTGCCGCAAGAAAAATATTCCAGGACTATCCGGCATGATAAAGAAATATTCAAATCGCAACTTCGGCATCGGTTTTGACCAGGCGCTTATCCTGCTTCCGTCAAAGAAGGCTGATTTCAGGATGGATATCTATAATGCGGACGGCGGAAGGGTGGAGATGTGCGGCAATGGCATCCGGTGTTTTGCAAAATATATCTGGGACAGGGGTTTGTCAAAAAAGGAGGTTTTGGAAATCGAGACGCTTGCAGGCATTATCAAACCTGAAAAGGTTGGAAAAATGGTCAGGGTTGACATGGGTGAGCCTATACTTGAGGGGAAAGAGATTCCTACTACAATGGCCGGCAGGATAATAAATTATCCTATTCTGATTGAAAATGAGGCATTCCTGATAACATGCGTCTCAATGGGGAATCCGCACTGCGTCATATTTATAGAGAATATTGACAGATTCCCTGTTCCCAGATTCGGTCCTCTGATAGAGAATTACAATATGTTCCCAAAAAGGATAAATGTAGAGTTTATTCAGGTGCTGAATGAGAAGGAACTTAAGATGAAGGTTTGGGAGAGGGGGAGCGGCGAGACCCTTGCCTGCGGCACTGGCGCATGCGCATCAGCAGTAGCTGCCCACCTCAACAAGCATACCGGCAGAAAAGTAACCGTCCATCTTGCAGGAGGGGACCTAAAGATTGAGTGGTCTGAAAAGGATAATCATGTTTATATGACAGGCCCTGCAGTTGAGGTGTTTGAGGGAGTGGTGGAGGTATAGAGGGATGTCAAAAAATGCAGCTTCATTTTTCGGGATAAACCCACACGAGCCTTGGTTCATCCGCCTTTAGCGGAGGGTATAAAAATTGGATTTTTGTAGCGTTGGGGTTTATCCCCAACTATAAACCGTTGTCCATAAAGGGCAACGCTACGGTAATGTGAATATGAAGCATTTTCTGGACAAGAGTGTTTGTTGTACTGACAAAGGGGGGTAGATGATGAAGTTACAATGCCCAAACTGTCTGTTTTCAGATGATATAGCTGAGTCCAAAATCCCTGAAAATGGAGGGATTGCAAAGTGTCCAAAATGTGGTCATCGTTTTCCTATAAAAAGGCAAAATGACCCAGTAACTTCTTATGACAGATTTTCAGCACCTACTGTCACCCTTGAAACCCCAAAAGATGCCTTTTCAGGCCAGGCTGCTGCAGCGGCAGAAGCAGCTAAGACCAATCCAACCATCACAGCAGTTAATAAGCCTACATTTCATGGCGAAGGCGGCACACTGTTCGGCATCCATGTAGTGAATATCCTTCTTACTATTATTACCGTTGGTATCTATTATTTCTGGGGTAAGGTCAGGGTTAGAAAATATCTATACAGCCAAACAGAGCTAATGGGAGACAGATTCGCCTATCACGGCACTGGCAAAGAGCTATTTATCGGCTGGCTTAAGGCAATTGTCATCATAGGTGTTGGTCTTTTTGTGATAAGGATATTGACCACCTTTGTACATCCTCTTTTGGGCATGTTGATATATCCAATTATTCTCGTTTTTATTCCGTTTGCTATGGTAGGCGCTATGCGATACCGTTTAAGCCGCACATCTTGGTATGGCATCAGGTTTTCATTTCGTGGTTTATTCAAGACTGCTTTTGCTAAATATGCGGTTGGGTTGCTGTTGACAGCTATCACACTGGGTGTTTACTATCCATTCTTTTACGCAAATATGAGGCATTTTTGGATTAACAACAGCTATTTTGGAAATACACCTTTTCATTATGATGGCAGCGGCAGGGATTTGCTTGGCAAATTCATACTTGCAATCTTTTTGAGCATGATTACACTTGGCATCTACTGGTTTTGGTATAAGGCAATGGTGCAGAGATATGATTGGGAACATACTGCTTTTTCTGCCCTTCATTTTAAGTCAACGGTTACAGGAGGAGGTTTACTTGGACTTACTTTGGTCAACCTCTTACTGCTTATCTTCACTTTAGGAATAGCCTTTCCCTGGGTTATCATCCGCACTATTCGATTTCAGTTTGCGCATCTTACGTTAGAGGGCAATATTGATTTTGATAAGATAAAGCAAGACGCGCAGAGCGCCAAGGCTACAGGAGAAGGGTTAGCAGATTTTATGAACATAGACAGCGGATTATTCTAAGAATATGCAAATGCACTGGCAAGGACATTACCTTGACGGCATAACTGCAACTCGACACCCTGTTAATATTATACTCACACCTGCCGGGATACAGATTAAAAAAACTGATGGCAGCGTCCTTTTATGGCAATATAATGAGGTAACACAAACCCAAGGTTATTATGCCGGTGAACAGATAAGACTCGAAAGGGGCGCAGACCCTGTAGAGGCATTGGTTGTATCAAATACGGAATTTCTGAATGTCCTGAGATTTATGGCATCTTCCTCTGCTGGTAAGTTTCATGACCCTGCCATTCGTAGAAAAAGACTTCCATGGATTATTCTTGCTGTCATCGGGACAATAGGTGGGCTGAGCGCTCTCTATATTTGGGGTATACCAGCAGGCGCCAATGCACTGGCTGACCATGTGCCTCCAGAGTGGGAGGCAAAATTAGGCGAGGCTGTTGCAAAAGAACTAACAGTAGGAGAGTCAATGTGCACAGAAACCCTGCCACAGCAGTCTATTGAGCATATAATACAAACTCTGAATTCTGCTACTCTCAAGCATCCTTATCAATTTAAAGTTTATCTTGTAAAAGGTGAAACTGTAAATGCGCTGGCAGCTCCTGGCGGGCATATTATTATATTCACTGGTTTGCTTGAGCAGACTAAAAATGCGGAAGAATTGGCAGGAGTGCTGGCTCACGAGATGCAGCATATTCTGCAAAAGCATGCTACAAAGAGTATTTTTCAGAGCCTTTCTGTCAGGGCATTGATAGCTATTGTGCTTGGCGACCCCGGTATTATGGGCGATGTCATAGGCACCCTCGGCAGTCTCAATTATAGCAGAGCATACGAGGAAGAGGCGGATTATCTCGGTATGGAACTCTTGCTTAAAGCCAATATAAATCCGACAGGTATGATAGATTTCTTTCATACCATGAATAAAAAGTATGGCAATGAGCCTGAGTTATTTCGATATGTCTCCACCCATCCCCTGATAGCTGAGCGAATAAGAAGACTTAAAGAACAGGCAAAGAAGGCATCGGTTACGTCTAAGCCATTATTAATAGGAGTATCCTGGCAACAATTGGTAAAGTCGTGCGTATAAAGGATTAAGTATAAAACACCCATGACCTTCGGCCACAAATGAACATGAAACATATCCCCGAATGCTTCTGTCGGGGAATAATCCCCCCATCCCCCCTTTTTTGGGGACAGATTTGAAATCTGTCCCCATGGGTAAGGGGGATTTGAGGTATTTTCGTATGACAAAAGGGCAGATTTATAAATACACTATAACCTTATTGCTTGTGGCCAGCCTGACTATCCTTTTTTTGATGGGATTTTTTAAGGGATTGCAGCCCGGCAATTTTATAAGCCTTTTAGTCTTACTGCTTTCAATTTCATATTTTTTCTATATCCTTATATCTTATTTTAGCGATGGCCGCGCCTCTCGTTATGATGCGCTTGCGCTTGGGATTCTCTTTATAATAATTATTAAGGCGCTTTTCTCTATCATTGCTGATGATTTCATTATTTCAGATGCCTTTATAAATTTTTATCCTCTGGATATCTTGCTCCTCATTGTGCTTGCATATCTACACCCTCTTTTAAACACTTTTATCTATGCCGCATTTATCTCTGTCATTTATACAGCATATGTATATCTTAATTCTCCGATGCGCTCATATATAGAAATTTCTTATATGGTAATTGCGATGTTTATTGCAGCCATTGCAGTCAATACTATGTCTGCCAGAGAAAAAAGGGAGAGGAAGAGGCTTGAAGGCGCTATCGAGAGCATGAAGGCAACTGCCAAAGTGGTTTTGCAGGGCGATGAAGATAAAAGCACTGCAATAGCTGGAATATCCAGGGAGGAAAAGCAGAAGTCTTTGTTGGAATCTGCCAATCAGGTGACCGAATCAGTAACAACTATGCTCAAGATGTTAAAAAAGGTTCTTAACTGCAACAATTGCATACTTTTTGATGTGGGTAAAAAGGCGATTACTGTTATTGGCATGGCATCTCCGGATAAAGATATAATCCATGTAATTCCGAATGAGAGCGCCGGGAATCTGCTCGGATGGATAGCTGAACATAAGGTGCCGCTCAGAATTGCGCAAATCAGGGATTTTAAAGGCATCAGCTATTATGCAAGATATGAAGGTATCAATTCCTTTATCGGCGTCCCCATATTTGGTGAGAAGGATGAGCTCAAGGCCATTGTTTGCGCAGACAGCAAGGAGAGCGATGCATTTACTCAGGATACAGAGCGTCTTTTGATTGTCGCTGCGCATAGTATTTCAGAGTTCCAGAAAAATATTGCAGTCCTCCGTGAGATTAATATAGAGACAAAAGAATTTACAGCATTCTATGATTTAAGCAAAGAGTTGGGAGCAACCTTTAATCTCAATGAAATCCTGGACATCGCCATTAGTCGCGCAAAAGAGATTGTAGATTATGATATGGCGGCGTTTATTCTTGGTGATAAAGAAAATCCGTCTTTATTAAAGATTGTGTCAGCAAAGGGATTAAAGGCTGCTGATATTATCAATAAAACCTTTAAATTGGACGAAAGCGTTGCAGGCTCAGCTGTTAAAAACAGCAATATTCTGCATTTTCGGGACTATCAAGAAGGTAAAAAGGATTTTCAGATATTTCCAGGGATATTCCTGCCGATACGTTCGCTTGTATGTCTTCCATTGATAATGAAGGATGATACTATTGGCGTATTTGTGATAGCAAGCAGAAAAGACAATTTCTTTTCTCAATACGAAGTAAGGGTGTTTGAAATCATTGCTACCTACACAACCATGTCAATAGCCAATGCTGAAGCCTATACGCAGATGGAAAAGATGGCAATTACAGATGGCCTGACCGGACTATTTAACCACAGACATTTTCAGGAAAGTTTGTTCAAGGAGATAGAAAGGGCTGAAAGATACAACGAGAAACTATCCCTCCTCTTGATCGATATAGACTACTTTAAAAAGATTAATGACACATACGGACATCCGGTCGGCGACAAGGTCTTAAAAGAGGTGGCAAAGATTTTAACCTCTGCGATAAGGACTGTTGATATTGCAGCAAGATACGGAGGCGAGGAGTTTGCTGTAATTCTTACTAATACAGGAGGAAAAGGCGCATTAGATACGGCTGAGAGAATACGCAGGATAATAGAGCAGAATAAATTCAACATAGGAAATGCATCTTTGAAAGTCACTACGAGCATAGGGGCTGCGTTATTTCCAGAGGATGCGGGTTTACCTGAAGATGGTGGGAGGCAGAGGCTTTTGATTTCACGGGCTGATGGTGCGCTGTATCTTGCAAAACAGGATGGCAGGAACATGGCGTATCTGTATAAAGATGTGGCAGAGAGGATAGAGAGAGGCAGTGAAGCATAGAGCGTATTGTGAGATTTTAAGGTTTAATTTTTTTGAGATTGTCTACTTTTGATTTTTATGGGAAGTGCACTATTTTCCTGCTATTTTTTGTTTTGACAGCATATCGTGATTTATGCTACTAAAGTCCTCATATAAGGGTTGAGAAAGGATTAAAGATGGTATTCACCTTGCACCGACAGACAGACAGAATTACATCTTAATAGCTGTTTTTATATTATTTCATTAAAAGGGGCAGACCGTATGGTCTGCCCCACTGGGATATCGGGGGGCAAGTGTATGGAAAGAAGATTTAGCTTCTTCCACAGTCAAGAAGTCTCACTCTCCTGGATGGGGTTTCTTGACTTCAGGTATTCACAGAAAGGCCATTTTCCCTACACCTGACTTTCTATTTACCCTCCGAAGAGGCAGAGAATATTTCCCTCTGCTTATAAAATATAAGCGTGGGATAAAAGACGGTGTTTGAAAAAACAGGAATTTATTGTCCAGCGAGAGTCTCGAGCGAACGACGGGCATCTTTGTGGTCTGGACTTATCCTCAACGCCTCTTTGAATTTTCTAATAGCTTCCTTCTTTAATCCTTTATCTCTGTAAACGATCCCGAGGTTGTAGTGAGCATCGGGAAGATCGGGTTTGAGTTTTAGAGCTATAAGATATTCTTCTGTAGCTTCATCTATGTGCCCCTCTATATAATAGACACTCCCGAGGTTGTTGTGTGCTTTCGCGTGAACAGGATTTAGCCTTATGGCTTCCCTATACTCGTTTATGGCTTCATACGTTCTACCGAGTTTGGCGTAGATATTTCCGAGGTTATAGTACGCCTCCACATGCGCAGGATTGAACCTTATGGCTTCCCTATACTCGTTTATGGCTTCATTGGTTTTGCCTAGTTTATTAAGAACATTTCCGAGGTTATAATGAACCTGCGCGTTTGCGAGATTTAACTTTATGGCCTTTCTGTATTCGTTTACGGCCTCAAGCATTCTCCCGTACTCCTCATAAGCTACTCCCAAATTGTCATGCCCCCTTGCCTTATTAGGACTCTTCCTTATCACATCCTCCCAGAGAGTTATCTCATCCTTCCAGACAAAATTCCTCTTATAAGCAGCAATACCTAATGGAAAGGCAGTTGCAAGCAGCAAGATACAGGTTGCCAGTGTAAGAGAAATCTTAATATTTAATCTTTCCCTTGCATAGCTCACCCCATAAAGCACGCCTGAGGTAAAGGCAATTATTGCTCCGATGCTTGGAAGATACAGTCTGTGCTCAAATATAACATCCCTTATAGGGACAATAGATGACTCAACAGAAAGGGTTATGAAGAACCAGAGGAGGCCGAAGCTCGCCAAACGGGCATAGCACCCCTCACCCCCGATTGATACATTCGAGAGCAGGCCCCTGTCCTCTCCCGCAAGGGGAGAGGAAGACTTTGCCATTTTCCGTGAGCGTATAAAAAGATAAACAGCAAATACAAATATTGCTGAAAGGAAAATAAAAGATAAAAATGTTACTGGTTCAAATAAAGAATGAGATAAAGGATAATCATAATCCAAATTCTGGTTTATCGGTAAAAAGAGAAGTCTTATATAAGTAACTATTACCCTGAACTGGGTTAAGAGATAAATATTCCTTGGAATCTCCTCTGTCTCCTGTGCTGCCTCTCTCAGTTCTCCTATCATATCTCCAACTGGTTTATCTGTGCCTATGAGGCTTAAGGGGATGATAAAAAGGGTTAAGAGAAATGGAGAGAGATAAAGAAGCCTTTTTGTCAATATGGGATATTGAGATTGCTTCGGGCTTTGCCCTCGCAATGACGAAAGTGAAGGGCTTACAATGCCCCCTCCCGCTATCCCTCTACCCTTGCGGGGGAGGGAAGGGTGGGGGATAAAGAACATGAACTCATACAGCACAACAACAAAAGGAAGCGTAAAACTTATCTCCTTTGTCTTCATGGCAAGGATGGCAGAGATGAGAGAAAGAAGATAAAAGGTTAAGGTTGAGGTTGAGAAAAACTTATTCTCATCCTTAGCCTCGACTTGTATTGTCTGTAGTTTTGCCTTTATATAGAGTGTAAGAGACAAAAGATAAAAAAGTGTTGCGAGGGAGGCGAACCTCTGGACTATGTATGTAACCGCCTGTGTCTGGATAGGGTGGGATACGAAGAGTAAACTTGCTGTGATGGCTATGAAATATCTCAATTGAGGATTTGTATTTATCCTCTCCATTACAGGTGTTCTGAAAGTAAGGATAACAAGCCACCAGACCAGGATACTGTTTATGATATGGATTATGATATTAACAAGGTGATAGCCAAAGACATTTAATCCGCTGAAATAATAATTGAGGGCAAAGGATAATGACCCAATGTATCTTGTGCCAGAAGGAGGCCAGAAGATGGATAGGTCTCGTAATTTATAGTTTTCTACAATATTGGGTGTATCGTCAAAATGGAAAGGAGATGAGAAGGTATTGGAGTAGATGAGAAAGGCTGTTATGGTTATGAGGAAAAGGGTGCTAAGGAAGCTGTATCTTTTTAAAAAGGAAGATGAACCTTCTTCCACAAAATCAGACTGTTTTATCCTTTTATCTTCTGAGTATTTTTGTTTTCTCTTGCTTGCCTTGCCCATGATTATTCCTTCAATTTATATTCTTTCAGCGATAAACGGTCTGTTGCCAAAATCATATTCTTCATGCTCT
>MGQA01000112.1:0-4521 GCA_001797665.1 Deltaproteobacteria bacterium GWF2_42_12
CAGGATTTCCGCTGGTATCAGTTGCTTTCACAGTAAATGGCTCTTTTAGTGTCTCACAGATAAGCCCTTCCTGGCCAGAGCCTGAGTAGTTTTGGAGAATCTTGCCACATCCCTTACTTAGCTCTTCCTTAGGTATCTTTACAATCTCTCCGTAGGTCGTTCCTGCGCCATTGGTTGCTATAAGACGGTGGTAGTAGTCCTTGCCGGTTTGCAGGTTGGTATACTCCTTTTGCAGAATAACTGGATTGGAACCGCTGATGGTTCCCTGGTCTACATCTGCCAGTTGTGCAGGATCTGTTCCTATTTGGAATGTGTATGTGGTTGTGCAATCTGTGTTCGGAGTAAGGGTGTATGAAGCTTTATATGCCTGACATGCGGTAGTCTCTCCATTTCCGTTGGATATCACTGGAGGCTGTTTGTAGGTAAGGGTTACCGGCACAGTTTTAGTAGTCCCTCCTGTTGCAGAGATGTAGACATTTCCTGTGTAGGTGCCTAAAGCAAGACCAGAGGTATTGAAACCTATAGTTGTAGTTAGGCTGCCACCAGGGCCTAAATCACCGATAGGCTGACCATTGGCGCTATTTATCCAGGTTTGATCATCGGATGAATAAAAACGCAGCCCCCGGGAATCACTGTTTGTAACTGTTAACTTCTTTGAAGTAGCCTTACAGTTGGGGTTTGCGGCAACAGCAATTGCCTCTGGTGAAACAGCAAACTCAGCGGGACGGACGGTTGCTGTCACAGGGATATTGCCTATGCTTGAGTAGGCGATTCCAGTATGGGTTCCGACTGATAAGGCAGAAGTATTCAAGCTAACAGTATATGTGCAGGTATAATTATTGTAGTAAGAGCATGCATACATCCACATCCATTCTGGAGAAATGGGCCACTGGTTTGGGGTGGTTATCCATGAGGCGTTGGATCCGAGCCAGTAGAAATAGAATATGCTTGTGCTGCTTGCCGTAAAACTTTTGCTGCCTGATACGATTGTATTTGTGCCTTGCAAGACCGTTACCGTGATTTCTGAAGGGGTAATGGTGATGGCATGTGCTGGGAATTGAGCTGACATCATAAATCCAAATATAAAAGCAAGGCATATTTTTGACTTTAATGCTTTAATGCAGCGTTGTCTGATGAAATATTTAACCAGGCAAAAGAGGAATGTCTGAAAAGTGAAAAGGCTTGTCCTGTCATAAATGACGGTGTCAGGCCTGAAGATTTTTGAATACGAGGTTTTAGCTGGCTTAACCACTTCGGCAACTCCTCTTCCCAAACCCCTCACCCTGCCCTCTCCCACAAGGGGAGAGGGGATAGTATGGGTCTGGACAGGTAGCTTTGCGCCCTTAGATTGCTCTAAGTTTGCTCTTATCGGTGGTAATATCTTACTTTTACAGTATAGATAATATCTTTTTCTTCATTTAAAATGCAGCATCAATCTATCAATAAATGCCTTAATCAGTCTGTGACTTAAGTCACAAAAGAGGAAAAACTGAATTTTAAAGATTGAAATGCAATTGTGCGGTTGGGTTTGATATCCGGGCTTTTTAAGAATTTTTTATATATGGAGGATAAATTTATCCTTTTCTGTCTCAACATACCCTTCCTGGGTCATCTTTTTCAATGCCCTGCTTACCACCTCCCTGGAAGAGCCTATCATAGCTGCCAGATCTTCATGGGTTAGTCTCTCAATAGCCACAATGCCGTTTTTCTGTATATTACCCCCAGTATTCGCTATCTCCAAAAATGTGTGTGCAATCCTTCCGCATACATCAAGAAGCGCCAGCCCCCCTATCTTTCTATCTGCTTCCCTCAGCCGCCTTGAAAGATGGGAGAGGAAACTAAAGGCTATACTTGGGTGGTTTTTCATATAGTCCACAAGAGCGCTGCCACGGATGATAAAACATTCTGTATCCTCTACAGTCTCAACATTTGCAGACCTCGGTTCTCCATCAAAGAGCGACATTTCTCCGAACACATCGCCGGATTTCATAACTGATAACACAATCTCTTTACCCTCTTCTCCGTACAATACTACCTTCACCTTGCCTGAGAGCATCAGGTACAGGGAATCCCCTTTATCACCTTCGTTGATAATCTGCTGTCCTTTATTCCAGTGCCTTTTTTCACCCAGTTCAGCTAAGGCCTTTATATCCTTGCTGTTCAGGGCGCCAAATATTCGCGTATTCGCAATTATATCTTCTATCTTGTCATCCATTATTAACTTCCCCCGCTCACTTCCATTCCGCTCACGAGCAAACTCGGTGTGCCAATGTTGCCGATAAACCTTAAATCGCTTCCTACTACATCTGCCTTTTCAAACAACTTAAGCATATTACCAGCTATTGCCGCGCCTCTCACCGGATGGCTGACCATTCCGCCTTCTATCCAGAAACCAGAAACCCCAAAGGAAAAATCACCTGTTATCGGGTTTGCCGTATGAGCGCCCAATATGTTTGTAATGAGAAGACCCCTGTCCATCTGCTTTAAAAGCCTATCGAAATCCACATCCCCCTTTTCCATATAGAGATTTGATATGCCTACAGTCGAAATAGATTTAAAATGAGACCTCGCTGCATTGCCGGTAGATTCAGTCTTTTCCCTTTTTGCCCAATATGTATCGTATAGATAATTTACACAAGCCCCTTTATCAACAAGACATGTCTTTTGTCTTGGCATACCCTCGCCATCATATTGAGATGTGCTCCAACCATTCTGCATAAGCCCATCATCCCATATTGTTACCTTTTCACTGAAAACCTTCTGGCCTTTCTTGCCTTTTAACATGGACTTTCCCTTACTCAGATTATCAGCACAAAAAGATGGTGCAAGTATCTCCAGGAACTCACCAACAATTATATTCTCTATGACAACAGGGCATTTTACAGTCGCAATAGTTCTTGCGCCAAGCATATCAACTGCCCTCTTTGCTGCATCCCGACCAACCTTTTTTACATCCACATCCTTTGCAAAGTGGCTCATATCCATTTCCCAGCCCATCTGGGAGTCGCCCCTGTCTTCTGCAACTGCCATGATGTTTGAAGAAACAAAGGTGGCTTTATTTGCTGTATCAATACCAGTAGAATTTACCAATCTGCTCTCAAAGACAGTTTCACTATAACTTGCCTTTCTTACCTTCGTTACCCTTGGATCAAATCCCCGTGCAGCCTGCTCAAGCATAATTGCCTTCTGTATCTTATCCTCCTCAGCTACATTATCCAACGAATAATCAAAGAGCATTGGTTTATCTGATGCAGCCTTCTTTGGCGATGGTAAAGACAAAAACTCATCAGGTGTCACGCCGCGACTTCCCTGAACAGCATTTTCTACTAATTCACGTAAGGATTCTTTTGACAGAGCGCTGGCAAATGAAAAACCAATCTTTTTATCTTTTAAAACCCTTAAACCAACACCTTTATTTGAAGAGACCTTGAATGCGTCTACCTTGCCATCCTTTGCCTCAATTGATAAACCATTTTGAAAGGAATAAAATATCTCCCATGCATCCACTTTATTTTTCAAAAGCTGTGCAAGATCATTTATTACTTCTGACTTCTGACCCCCGCTTAAACTTGTCCCCGAAATTTTTAATCGGGGAGCCTGCGGGGGATGGCTTCTGACTTCTGACTTCTGGTTTCTCATATCTCTATCATCATCGCATTCTCATCACACTCCGGAAACTTAAAGCACTTCACGCATTCGCCCCATATCTTATGAGGAAGGGCTGCCTTACTGATTGGCTTGAAACCAACCTTTTCAAAAAAACCTGGTTTATAAGTAAGGGCAAATACCTTTGGAATGCCAAGAGACCGCGCCTCCTCAAGACATACATTTACGAGCGCAGTACCTACCCCTTTCCCTGCTGCTTCTTCACTCACGGTCAGAGACCTTATTTCTCCTATGTCCTCCCAGCAGATATGCAATGCGCATGAACCAATTACAGTCCCGTTTTCCTCATACACATAAAAATCTCTTAGGTTCTCATAGATATCAGTCAACGGCCTGTGAAGCATCTCGCCTTTATTAGCAAATATCTCTATTAACTTGTAGATGTCTTTAACATCACTTAATCTCGCTTTTCGTATCACTCTTTCGCTTTACTCTCCTTCTATGATTTTTAAGAATGCTATCACTGCGAGGTGCGGTTGTCAACCCCTGACAAAATAGCAAAAGGACAAAATGGCAAACCTACAGTTCAAAAAAACCCTCTGCGAATTCCACATTAATCTCCAAATCATTCATCAAGACTTCTTCAACCAATTCTCCCTTCATATCATACGCTGATGCCTTAATCGGCAGTAGTGTAGTCTTATCAAACCACAGAAGATAATTATGAATGTTGTCATCAACGGTAAAGTCTCCTTTTCCTTTAACACTTACAAGCATGGCAGGCCATCCCTCCACATTGCTATCGCCTAATATCTCTGTCTCTCCTCTTTCCTGAAGCATTTTTACTGTTTTTAATAGCGCGCCAATATCAGAGGCATCAACCATATGCCCCTTTGCGCTCTTAATAAGCTTATT
>MGQA01000112.1:4547-12018 GCA_001797665.1 Deltaproteobacteria bacterium GWF2_42_12
TTTTTAAGAAAGGAAAAGGCCTAAGCTTCACCTCTTTTTTAAAGGGGTCATACACAAGCACTGCCCCTTTATGAGGCTTGATAAATTCCATCCTTATAAAACCTGGCTTTTTATAATAATACCGTATTATTTCAGAGGAGGCGCTGCTTCTTGATTTTAATGTAACCTGATAGGTCTCAATATTGTTATAGCTTTCTATGGCAGTAGAGACAGGGTCTATTGATAGAGAAGCTGCTGATAATAGGGCTAAGATGAGAGACATCATATTATTCTATCGCTTCGAGAATCCCGTTCATTCCCTTTTCCCGATGACTCTTAAAAAATAAAAGCCTCTTATCGCAATAAAACTGGTATTCCCCAACCTTTTCAGGAGTAAATTTGATGCCCTTCTGTTTTGTGGAAAGTCGCTCATTCACTTCAATAACTGCCTCCGGCTCCTTGATTACAAAATTATGCGGCGCTATCCCTGCCTCTTTACTGATAATTACTTCCACCGGAATATTCACCTTCACAATAATATGCTCAGGTTTAAAATAGTAGCTACCAGCTACTGCTACTACCCTTTGGACGCCATCACTGTCAATGGGAACCACAAAGGGTTTTTCTTGACCTTCCGCATATGAAGATACGAAACCAAATAAAAGAGATAGAATTAAAATTTTTAAGTGGTGCTTCATTTTTTTACGCCCTCTATCGTTCTCAGGAACTTCTTTAAACCCTGATTCAATCCGGCGCGACAAAAACTACTTATCAAACAATAGAATCGTTCCCCACCCAGAAACATTTTGACAGAGGCCCAACACTCTTTTTATTGAAATTAATTTTCATTTTCATAGTCAACCTGCCATTCCTGTGCTATAATTATATCAGAAATCAAGGGCAACACGTATATTCTTCTGTGCAGATTAGGAAATTTATAAGGAGGTGGTAAATATGTTACAAGGAAAAATGGCGCTTATAACTGTATTAGTATTAGGTCTGCTTGGTGGATATATTGCATATGCAGGAGAGGCTAATATAATGGTTATGCCATCTGAGATAAAGTGGACTGATGGCCCTGCCTCACTTCCCCCTGGTGCAAAGATAGCTGTTATTGAGGGAGACTTAAGCAAGGCAGTTCCGTTTACATTCCGGCTTAAAATGCCTGCCAACTACAAGATTGCTCCGCACTGGCATCCGGCAATTGAGCATGTAACAGTTGTATCAGGGACATTCTACTTCGGAGCCGGGGACACATATGATATGGCGAAGGCAAAGGCATTTCCTGCTGGAAGTATCATGGTAATGCCTGCTACTCACACCATGTTTGGCTGGGCTGAGGCAACAGCTGATGAAACAGTTATCCAGGTTCATGGTGTTGGCCCATGGGGCATAACATATGTGAACTCAGCAGATGACCCGAGAAAGAAATAGAACCTGCCCTCCTGCAAGTCAAAAAATATCCACCAAAAACTTCCCCCCAAAAGGGGGAAGTTTTCATGTGTAAAACTTACTACATCTTACACTGCAGCATCTTAAACTCTTTTCGCTATGTTCTTCGCCTTTTTAAGCCTGCGTTCCATATAAAGCTCTTTTGCCATTGTTCTAACAAGCCTCTTATCTTTTAATTCATTCCATAGGTGGGCGCAATCTATGTAATCCTGCTCAGACCCTGCAATAAGTTTTAAGATGATTAGGTATTCGGGACGGATAACCTTAAGCTTCGTGCGGGCAAAAACACTGACGGGAAGACCTGTAGCGATTGCCTCGTTCTCCACGTCGCTGGATGCAACTATGAGGTCTGCCCAGGTGTTGCCTGCAGGCACTTCAATAAGGTCTTTGATGCGGCCTTTGCGCCTTCCGATATGATGCTTGGTAAGTCTATATTCTCTTGAGTATTTCAACCATGTTACAAAACCTTTTATCTTTTCTTTTTGCATCGAGACGAGGATGTCAATATCTCTCGTAGCTCTCGGCTGTGAAAGGGCTGATAGGGCAAGCGCACCTGTTAATGCAAAATCATGGATAAACCTAAGACGCTTTGCCTCTTTGAGGGCTTTGACGATATCTTTGAATTCTCTTTCCATGCAGCTTCACACTTCGACTTAAGGCTTGGATAAACTCAGATAGTTCAATAGCATACCTAAGCCTCATCCCTATTGACATTCGTCGGTATGATTTCTTCTCTCGCATTTTAAGCGCTGAACGGATATCCATATATGCACTGTATCATGTTCCTGTGGGTTGCCTCAAGCGAGTTAAAAGTATACAGCGGGACTTCTGGTAAATGCTAAATATGGTAAGCGCCCCCTAACCTTAATTATTTGCTGAGATTTAGATGCTGCATGGCCATGTCGATGGCGCCATACCAATCAATATAATCGCCAATTTTATCTTCAACGATTTTCAATTCCTTTTTAGAAAGTTTCCTTCCAAGTTCTTCTTCAGCGACATTCTGAATATCTTCGATATTTATTGAGTAGATGATTTTTGAGGTGTTATTCATTTAAGCCCCTCTATGCACCAAGGTGATATTACAAGCATAAGAAGAATAGTAAATAAATCTGTCCCGTTTGTGTGCGATTAATTCCTGCTTGGAAACTTGAGCTGTTCCATTGCTCCCATTCTTTTTGATTCGTCCATATTGGATAAGATACGAAATATTAGAGGTTGTCACAGTTTTGCCTAAATACTGTGTCGCCCATTCTCTTGCTTCTTTTATAGTAAATAATTCGTCTGCCTTAAACATTGTATGCTCGTTCAATTGCCTTCATTATTGCTGTTTCATTTTATCTTTTTTGTTTGACATTCTGCAATATATATTCACGCTCAAAAATGTCCCAGATGCGAGGAAGGGCAAGGGATTGCACCGCAGCATACTTTTTAATGTTCTTAAGTTAAATTCCAAGATTTCTGCTGTTAGAGTATAAATCCCATAAGTCTATCTCTTTAATTCTAAATGCTGTCCCTCGGTTTCTTACCGTGCCACTTTCTTTAAGATGCATTCTCAAATCAATGCCAACCTTGCCGGACTTAAAGGCATTTATAAAATTTCGTGGTTTTGCAGTGCATAACTAAAATGTTGATACTGAAATGTTAAGTGATGTTGATTAATATTGTTCAATATTGTATAACACATTAAAAATCTTATGGAGGTGAAATAATGACAGAAAAATTTATTTGCCCTTACTGTGAGAGGTTGTTGACAGAAAAGCATTATTGTGTTTCTTGTAAGAAGGATTTTAGCATAGAAGCAGCCCACACCAATGAAGGAACGCTCCCTGACTATCAAATTGCTCAACAGGACTATATTGATAATGTCTGCTTTCATTTGCTTAAAGAATTTATACCCACATCCAATTGGGATATTCGTCAAATCGGCACTATCAGAGATGCCCTTATTAATGTTCTTATTAAATTTCATGGTAAAAAAGAATATGATCTCTATCCTTGGCTTCTGGAACCAGAAGATACAATTTCAATGTGACTTATACGCACTTTTGGAAAAAATCATCTCTGACGAACGGCGCATTTGTAAATAGAGCAACGCCTTTTCCCCATCAGGCGTTAGCAGTATTTCATTGGCAAAAGATGATAAAAAACCAATTTGTATAGCGTAACTTAAAAACATTTTACACGCGTCCGTTTTTGCCTTTTTTGCCCATTCTTTTTCACGTCCAGAAAACAAAGCAAAACTCTCAGGTAAATAAGAAAAATGAATCGGATATTTATTTCGTGCCAACACAAAAACAGCTTCCATCAAAGAATAAATCCCAAACACGGTAGGACTTGAAAAGGGGTCTTTAAGAACTACTTGCTGTAAAATCTTGGCCTGTTCATTTGATAAATTATCTTCCATGTATTTGTCCTTATATTCCACATAAGTCTTCCCGATTTTTGTTAAGTTATAAGAGTTCATTTCTATATATACCAAGTTCAGGTCCTCAGCTATTGCCAAGTAACTTTTTATTGAGCTTCTTGATAGCCCTGTAATCTCAGATAGCTTGTCCGCTTTCAGTGGTTGTTTCTCAAGTTGATATAGTAACCGATGTAATAGACCAAGTCTCCAAAGACCATGATTTATAGGTTTTATTTGCGCCCCATAAGTAACAATTCCTGAACGCTGATAAAACATTTCCAAAACATCTCGTGGTGAATATGAAATTGGATCAATATTTTCCTTTTTACAGTCGTCAATTTCATGTTTGCTAAAGTTTAAACAGAGAAGAATAGCTCTAATGGGAGACTTGATCAACTCTTTGTTATCTTGCATTTTTTTTAGTTCAGCGCGATATGAAATCACTTGTGGCAAAAAAATCTTCTTAAAGGATTCTATTTTCAGCTCAATTAAATTTAACTGTTCCTTATCCATAAAAAGCATGTCAAGTCTATTGCCTGATGGCAATATTTTTTGGCGGCGGATTAATGTTAGGTCCCCAGAAGTTTTTATTAGTTGCCTTGTAATATCCAAATGATGGCATAACACATCTTCAATTTGTGATTCCCTAACTTGTAGCATGAAAGTCTCCTTCCTTCACAATACTATGCATCAAACTGGGTCTAACACAACAGCCTTTGGTTTGGCGTATGTATCAATGAGTCTTCCTGCTACTTGCGGGATCATCATTGCAGGATAGGGGTGGATGGCATGGGTATAAGCGCGGGTATTACCTTCTGAATAATTCCAACTTGGGTCGTATCTCTTTGTTCTGACCGAATCTTTCCATAGGTGCTTTATGTTATTTAACAACTTGGAATCTATAGCATCATCAATTTGAGATATGCCTAAACGGTTGTAAAAAGAAAGCTGGTCTCTCAAAATAAGACAGCTATCTTTCTCCTTACAACTTCTGCACTGGCTCGGAGTTGCGATACAACAGGAGTCGGATGTTTCTGCATATATTTTAGCTCTAATGCTTTTCATGGTTGTAAAATCAAGTGAAGATGATAATTTTCTCTCTATACGATTTTAACAAAGAGAAAAATCTTTTGGTTTCATTTCCTTTTTTAGTAAAGTTATCATTTTTCTTACCAATTCGGTTTTCGCGGAAAGTATAGATGAATCGGTTAAACATCTCAATAGTTCCTCGAAAGACCAATCTCCTATTTCGAAATTTGGTGTTTCTGTAAGCACCTCAATGAATGATTTCAACTCAAGTTCATATTCTTTGCCAGCAAGAATAAGTGTGGTTATTAATAAAAATTTTGATAGGAGTTTGTTTCGAATATCAATAGACAATTTATAGCTTTCATTAGCCCACTTTTCTGCATTTATAAAATCTTTTTTACAGGTATAGGCTTCCGATAAGTTTAGCATCGCCCCTACAGTTTTTTCTTTTTCTATTGCCTTTAAATAGTATCCTATAGCTGAATCAAAATTGCCCATTTTCCCATAGTAAAACCCGATTTTAAGTAAAGTCGGTGACGAGTTAGGATTTAGCTTCTCAACTTCTTTTAAATCATTGATGGCTAAATCATATTTTTCCTTTTGGGCATATGTTATACTTCTATGAATATGGGCAAATTCATATTGTGGATTTAATTCAAGGGCTTTAGTTAAATTCTGTATGGATTTTTCATAATCTTGTTTTGCCCTATAACAAACACCGATATTTGCATACGAAGCGGGTTCCTTTGGATCAATTTCTATTGCTTTCATATAATCATTTATTGCCTCATCAAATTTCTCCATACGATGATATGCCCTTCCACGTTGGAAATAAGCTTCAAAACTATTGTTTTTCAATTCAATTGCTTTGTTAAAATTCTCAATAGATTTCTCCATATTACCCTGTTCTAGGTAGATAATGCCTCTTTCTACATACACGCTCGGTGTTAGAGTTAAATCTAATGTCTCTAATTTCTTCATTAACTCAACACTCTTTTTCATATCTTCATCTTTTGTTCTTATTTCTCCAATTACTTGATTTGTTTGTTCCTTAACTTCACTAATCAATTTAGAAGTCCTTTTATGTAAAAAGTCCGTAGCCAGATTACCAATGAATTCTTCTAAACTACCCATCTTGGTTTTTGTTTCACTTATAAGCTTTTCTGAGTTGTTCCTAATATCTAACATTTTCTGATACTCACCTGTCATTAAATTTCTTGTTTCTCGTATTTCTCTTTCAAATTGATAAGACCTTATCACTTGATACCCAATTAAAAATATAATCAAAGGTAAAATAATGGATGTAATAGTTCCAACATATTTGACGGTATCACTGCTAATACTTAATGTCTGCTTTATATGCTCTGTTTGGTCAACGTTATTAGTCAACTGATTTTTTTCTATTGCTTTAAATTTTTCCTTCAAGGTATTTAATTCATGGCTTAATCTCTTTACCTGTTCAGTTTCGGCGAGTTTTGTATTTTGGGCAAAAACTATATGGGCAGGAGAAAATATCGGCAATAGAAGACTCAAGAAAATAAAAGTTATAATTTGATACAGATACATTTTAGCCATTATTTTTACCCTATGGAAAAAGGGGACACCCACCCATTTATTTTCTCATTCATAGCCATGTTAAATAAACCGCCAAGATGGTCAAAAAAGTTGTTATAAGGAGATAAATTCTTTGCCGTTTAGCCTCGCCTTGTCGGTTTTGCTCACTTGCAATAAGCCGTTGCAGTTCGCTGACAGGTAGTCCGGCACAGGGTATATTCATCTCATTTGCAATCTTGACAAGATCAGTCAGATTGTTTGGTAGCGGTTTTCTTTGGTGTCTTATTTTAAACATATGGCTGATTTATTTATTAAAGTCTTCTTAATTCTTGCTCTCCAAATCACCCTCCTATAGCTTCAATATAAACTGCTTACCCTCACCCGCAATCAGAATACCCGCACACACACTTGGCGCACCCCTCCTCATACTGCATCTGAGAGCCGCAGTCAGGGCATGCACCCCTCTGGAAAACATCAAACTCTGCACTTTGAGCATTCAGTGTTGCATGCTGAGTCTGTTTCGGACCATCGCTATAAACCATCTGCTTTAAATCCTGAGTTTTGAACCTTGAGTTTTGCGTCTGCATTTTATAATTGATATACCACTCCATGGCCCTGGCAACTGCATCAGAACAGGATAAAATCTTTTCCTTGCCATACCCCGCCGGCACATGGCAGGATATCCCGCGCATCTGCTTTACAACCTCCTCTGCCTGTATGCCGCTCCTTAAGGCAAGGGATGCCATCCTTCCTATTGCCTCGCACTGAGACGCTGCGCATCCACCTGCCTTGCCTATCTGGGTGAATATCTCAAAGGGCCTTCCCTCTTCATCTTCGTTGATGGTTACATAAAGGTTTCCGCAACCCGTCTTCATCTTCCTCGTTGCGCCAAAGGTAACCTCGCCGCGTGGTTTGGGGGTTAAATGAATCGGGGAAGCGGAGACGGGGGGAAGCGGTGACTCCGATTCTCCGATTCTCCGTTTCTCCCCGTCTTTCTTTTGCCCCTTATTCAGCACCTGCACATCCCGCGAACCGTCTCTGTAAACCGTA
>MGQA01000113.1:0-22165 GCA_001797665.1 Deltaproteobacteria bacterium GWF2_42_12
TACAGACACCCGCAATATGCTGTCAGTTGTGACTGCTGTATGCACGGATGGGATGGCCTTTATCTCCTCCGCTGCCTTATCAGCATCAACGCCGCTGAAGGCAAGCTCTACCACATCTTTTTGAGATATCTGCTGTTTAAGCCCCGGCACTGTGTCCAAGGCTACTATCTTGCCGTAATCTATTATAGCAACCCTGTCGCACAGGATTTCAGCCTCATCCATATAATGAGTTGTCAAAAGTATAGTCAATCTGTCTTCTTTGCGAAACCTCTGCAAAAGTTCCCATACAACATGCCTGCTCTGAGGGTCAAGACCGATGGTGGGCTCATCAAGTATGAGCAAAGCGGGTTTATGTATAAGGCCGCGGGCAATCTCCAGCCTTCTCCTCATTCCGCCTGAATACGTCGCAACAAGCTCCTTTGCCCTTTCTTTCAAGCCCACCATCCCAAGCAGATAATCTATCCGCTCCGTTCTCTCTTTTTTCGGCATATCATAAAACCTGCCGTATATGTCCATATTTTCGTAGCCGGTCAGATCCATATCGCTGGTCATGGCCTGCGGCACAACGCCAATGGCCTTTCTCACGGCATTCTGTTCTTTCACGCAATCAAAGCCCATTACCTTTGCAGCGCCGCTTGTGGGTTTAATAAGTGTGCTTAGTATCCTTATAAGCGTAGTCTTTCCTGCTCCGTTAGGGCCAAGCAGGCCAAAGGTTTCCCCCTCTGCAATAGTAAATGAAACATCATTAAGCGCGGCGAGGGTGCCGTATTTTTTGATGAGGTTGGATATTTCTACTGATGGGGGCATAAGTATTGTTTTCATCTATACTAATAAAATAGGATAGAGGAAAAGGCGGCAATTTGATAATTATATAGCATGCAACATAATATTCAACTTAAAATTAATTGCTTTATTTTTCAATAAGTTAAACAGTTACAGTTTAGCTATTTTTAGCTATTACTATTGACAGAGCCCATACTTTCTCCTAAAATCATAACAAAAACGCATGCGACATAAAAAATAATGTTAGGATTATATAGGTTAGATATATAGCGTATAAAGGAGGTTTGCATGGAGTTCAAGGAACGATTTAAAAATTATAAAGCCATTGAAGAAAAAAGAGGGCGTCTTTTGGTAGTTTACGCGACAAGTACACGTGCTAATGTTCCTGCAATGATTGCTGGAGATGCAGTACGTGAATTCATTGATCAAATAGATGCGATTCCTTCTGACATAACATCAATAGACGTACTACTGCACAGCACAGGCGGTGATGCATTGGCTGCTTGGAAGTTGATGTCTGTCCTTAGAGAGCGTTTCAAGTCTATAGCGGTGTTAGTTCCTTACATGGCATTTAGCGCTGCAACTATTTTTTCTCTTGGTGCTGATGAAATTGTCATGCATCCGCATGCCTCTTTAGGTCCTATTGATCCACAGATCACTATGCGATTACCTGATGGGACACAAAGAAGATTCGCTTTTGAAGACGTAGGAGCTTTCTTGCGCTTTATAAAGGAAGAGGTTGGAATATCAGAACAAGCCTATATTACCTCTATTGTTGATAAGCTATTTTCGGTAGTTGACCCAATTAATGTTGGCGCATCAAAAAGGGCAAGTGAATTGGCCACAGATGTTGGGGAGAGATTACTCCGAATGCATATGACAACTGCGGAGGAGAAGAACCGTGCACGGACAATTGCTGAGGGATTAAACAAGACTTTTTTTGCTCATGGTGATGCAGTTTCAAGGAGCAGAGCCAGAGAACTTCAACTCCGCATAGCAGATGATAATTCAGATCTCGAAAAATTATTATGGAATGCTTACATCGGGATTGAAAGTTATATGTGTCTTAGAAATCCTTTCAATCCTCTTCAATATTTCTTGGCTAATGGTGGTGCCGGTTCTTTAGCTCACCCAGCGCCAGTGGTCTTACCTCCAAATACGCCACCGCAGCTTGCAAACCAGATTTGGCAGCAAATTGTTCAACAAGCTCTCCAAGCAATGTCTCAACCAACGGTAGAGGTAGAATATACTTTAGTAAATGCCTTAATAGAAAGCACAAGAAAAGCCTCTGAATACAAAACCATCGGATCATTATCGGCAGCCAGGATAATTGGTGGTGAAATTCAACTTTCTGCCACCGATAAAGAAGCAGGATGGCGTGAGATTCCTTTAGCCACTTCATAAAAGAACTTCATAAAAGGAAAAAACACTTTTGATTCTTAAATGACATAAAAAACTGTTTAAAAAAGAAAAAAACTTGAAATTCTGGAATTGGAAGGATATAATTGGGGCATGTCTTGCGTAATTCGACATATTTCAGCCAAAACATTTAAACAATTAGATATCTATAGAGGCTCACCATACGAGTATGATGCCACAGCACCTGTCGGACAAACAATCATTTTAGTTACATCCGTACCTCTTGCTATAAGTGGTTCGGTAGTACGTAATCCGTTAAGCACACCTTTTATTTACCCACCAAGTGCTGAAAAAAAGCAGTTATCTAAAGACTATTCTCAAGCTTCTGCCTAACAAGCCGCTCAACATTGACGCTTTTTCTGTCATGCGTCTTGCAAGCTGCCGCAAGCCGCACGCCAGAAGCGCAAGTGAGCTTGTCGTTAGACAAAATAGAAAGGAGAACCACTATGGCAAACACGATTTTCGTATCCGGAGCTACCGGAACCGTTGGAAGTGAAGTTATTAAGCAGCTCATTAAGAAGGGAGCAAGTGTGCGCGCTGGCGTTCATTCGGAACAGAAAGCCGGCATTTTGAAAAAGCTCGGGGCAGAAGTTGTTGCTGTTGACTTGAACAATATCAAAAGCATTCAAACTGCGTTGACTGGTGTGGAAAAAGCATTTTCACTCAGCCCATTGGTTCCTAATCTTGCCGAACTGGGCGTCAATTTTGTCAAGGCAGCCAAGATAGCCGGGGTCAAGTACATTGTACGGGCATCGGGGTTGGGGGCTGACTCTCCGCAAGCCATCACTCTGGGCAAATGGCACCGTGAGGCTGAAAAAGCTGTGGAAACCTCCGGAATTCCATACACTTTAGTCCGTCCCAATTCTTTTATGCAAAACTATGTCAACTTTGCCGGCTACACCATTAAGACCCAGAACGCATTCTACTTTCCGCATGGAAATGGCACGATATCGTTAATCGACGTGCGAGACATCGCCGCGGTAGTGGCCACCGTGCTCACTGAAAGTGGACATGAAGGGAAAGCATATGAACTCACGGGTTCTGAAGCAATTTCCAATTATCAAATAGCGAAAATTCTGTCCAGGTTAACAGGACGCGCGATCAATTATGTGGATATGGGAACGCCAGAGTCCATAGTTGAAGCCCTCATGGAGCTTGCAGCTATTATTAAAGCAGGCTACGCTTCGGCAGTATCCCCTGCAGTAAAGCAGATTACAGGCAAACAGCCTATTTCGTTTGAACAGTTTGCGAAAGACTATCTTCAGTTTTTCAAATAGGGCTTTTTGCGATGAGGTGATGAGTTTATCAGGGACACATCCCAATTAAATGCCTGGTTGGTCTTTCCTATCCAATCAACTGAAAAAGAAGGGTAGGTTTTTTAGTTCTTATTTAAAATTTCTTCTATTTAGAGACTTAACCTGTCTAAAAAGGCTTTGCATTTTTCTTTGTGCCCTTCTTTTGCTGACCAGCGTTTTATTACTGAGATATTCACTTTTTGATCTCTTGCAACCATAAGGGCCTGTTCCAGCGCCTGAGGGTCTTTCCAATAATAATAGGCTGCAAGCCTGTCTTTCACAGTATCGGTAGGTGTGAACATGACAACCTTGCCGGATTTAGTTTTAAGTTTGGTAAAGTTTTTAATTGGCTCATCTCCTATTGCCGCTGGCGGAGCAACAAATTCTATAAAAAACTGACAGTCCTTCCGGATAAAGTGCCGCGAAGTTTCCCTCTTGAAACCAAGGCCGGACATGGCAGCAGCAACCTCCCTGATTGCGGCATGGGTGACAAAATCAAGGTCGCTGGAAAGGTATTTATTTTTTGTGTAAATGGAGACACAAGCTCCGCCAACGAGAACTGCATCAATACCATTTTCGTTAAGCTTTTCTGAGACAATCGCTGCCAGTTCCCTGATGTCAATATGTTCCCAGTCAATCTTCATAACGGCTTACCTGCTCTCCTGGGCCTTGTCCGTTTTCTGTAATAGGCTTCCTTCTCTTTTTCAGGGATAAACTCGTATGCCTTAGTGAGAAATGCCTGTAATTCCTTTAAGAACGGGTATCTCGGATTGAGTGAATATATCCGCACCTTACCGATGAGGCGACTTGCAACAATCCCGCCGTTTTCCAGTCTTCTGAGCTGCTGTTGTATCCTGTTTACCGGCGCATTGAATGTCTTTGCAATGCCAAGAGCATATCCTTCGCCGTATACAAGGAGGGTAAAAAGAATTTTTTCTATTGTACTGTTGCCAAAAAGTGCTTCAAGCATATTTCACCATTTACCATAAGATATGGTTTTATTACCAAGTTAAATGGTATTAGATTCTTACTGCAATGTCAATATAAATTCCAAAGAATGTGAAAAGCAGATTAAATATTGAATCGTTGTAAGTATAGGTCGGAAGGTTTTTTATGGACTGGAATTTCTGTATTCTGAATTCTTTAATTCTGTTTATAAAACTTTCACCTGCAATATATCTTCGCCTTCACCGTCATGCCTGATTTCAATAACCCATTCGGTTCTTGTATGCCTACTTTTACCCTGAATGTCCTTATATCAGACCTTCCCCGCGTTACATCCCTCTGTGTGGCGAATTCGCCTTCTCTGCCGATTTCAATAACCCCGCCGCCAAATTCCCTGCTAGGTAGGGCTGATGCTGAAATCTTTGCAGGATTGCCAAGCCTTATCTCTCCAACTATGGTCTCTTCGATATCAACCCTTGCCCAGATATTTTTTAAATCGTGAATAGTATAGATGGGCGCACCAGCATTTACCACCTCTCCTGTCTCAAATGCCTTGTAAACGATAACACCGTCAATAGGCGAGATTATCTCTGTATCCTTGAACTGAGTCTCCAATACATTCAGCCCTGCCTGCGATTCCTGCATCTTTGCCTTTGCAGAAGATACCTGTGCTTCGGCTGCCTTGATATTGGATAGAGAAGTCTTCAATTTTGCATCAGCCGCCCTTTTGCGAGCCATTGCAGAGTCAAGCTGGGCAGAATTGGCATCATAGGTTGTTTTTGCTGTGTCCATTTCCCGTTCTGATATCAAGCCATCTTTAAAAAGCCCGCTTACCCTCTGAAGATTTTTTTGGGCATCCTCTGTCAGGGCATTCATTCTTGCAACCTCTGCCTCTGCTGCCTGAACCTCTGCCTTAACGGTGTCTACTTCAAGTTTTGCATTTTCTAAGTTTGCTTCGCTTATCTTGAGAGAGGCTAAAGCAGCCTGCAGCGCCTTCCCCCCCTGTTCAACCCTTGCCTTGAGTTCCATATCATCTAATCTTATGGCTAATGCGCCTGCTTTTATATCATCTCCCTCTTTACAGCAGAGCCAATCAATCCTGCCAGCAATCTTCGGGCTTAGCCCTACTTCAGTGGCCTCTATAAGCCCTGTAGTCTCAATGCAATCAGAAGGTTTTTCGGGTCTTTTAAGTTTAAGATAAACAAACAACACGGCGATAATGATTATAAGAATGGAAATAATCAATGCGATCTTTTTCACCTAAGCACCTCGGATAAATAATTACCAGGAAGAAAGCAAGAAGCTATTTGGAGGTCGTTCTTCAACCTTTGAGTAAAAATAATAGCTGACAACCAGTATCAATACAATGGTGGCGTGAACCCCTAATTGTAATACTCCGTCCCACCATTCTGCTTCGCCCATAGCCAGCTTCATCTGCACGAGCAATAATCCCCTGATGCTTGCTATAATCCCTATGAAGAGAAATGGATTGAGCGAAAAAGTATGGCGGGTAAGCTGCCGCAGCACTTGTCTGAAGAGCTCCATGATTATGAGGACAAACATGAGGTCGCTGATAATATGGGATATGGAGTGCTGTGAGTAATATATAAAGTCCGAGGCAGCCTCTATTACTAAGGCTACGGCGACGCCGATAATGCCGGCGGCAACCAGAACGAGGATGATATCATCAATATAAACAAGCCAGCGGCTAATACGGTCAATGCCTCGGCTCTCCTTTGTAGGCTCAGCTTGCTTGTTCTTTTCCATGTAGCCCTCCTATTTTCTTGAGGAATTCGTGGTGTATGGTTATTGAAATCTTTTGACAGGATTATAACAGATTGTTTGGGTGGCGCAAAAACTTTTCTTTATGCGATTGTAAAATATCCTTTAGTCTGTTGCTTCCTCATCCACCAGCTTCATATCTTTGCCGTCATAAAAAGGAGTAAATATCACATAGGCGATGGCAGGCTCACTGCTGGTATTTACAAAGTAGTGTAATATCTCTCTTGGAATGAATACAATGTCGCCCCGTCTCATGGGGAGTTTATCTTTGCCAAGATGCAAAATCCCTTTCCCCTTCTTTATCACCACGGTCAAATCATGGGCTTCGTGGATATGCGGTTTTTCCCTGTCACGGATCTGGATGATGAAATGGCTCGCATCCTCATTCTTGAAAAGGGGCGTTACCTTTATATTCTCGTCCTTGTCTATCGGATGTTCTTGAACAATTTCTCTCCACTCTTTTGAGAAAAGACCTGTGTCTGTTATAGAATAAATTTTCTCTTTTGGGCAGGCGCAGCCAATAAGGGCAAAAAGAATTGCGAAAAGCCATATATATTTTCTTATAATCATACTCTATGTTTAAGATTTGGCATCAGCGTTAGAGAATCTTTATCACAATCTTCCCTCGAGCATGGCCAGTCTCGCTATACGTATGCGCTTCTTTAATTTCCTCGAGATTGTAGACGCGGTCAATAAGGGGAATCACTTTTTTCTGTCTTATCAGATGAGCTATATTATTGAGGTCAGAACCACTTGATTTGACATTAAGAAAGGTAGATTTTTTTCGATAGCCAAACAGAGATAGAAAAGGTGTGAGAAAAAATGAGAGGACATCAGTTGGTTTATTTGGCAGGGTAGTAATATACCGACCAGAGCTTGTTAAATTTTTGCTTATTCGAAAGAATGAAAGCTTACCAGCAGTATCGAAGATGATATCATATCTATCAGGTAATTGAGTGAAATTCTGTTTCGTATAATCTATTACCTTGTCAGCACCCAGAGACCTTACCAGTTCAGTATTACGTGTGCTGCAAACTGCAGTAACATTTGCGCCGGTAGCTTTGGCTATCTGTATTGCAAATGAGCCAACGCCGCCTGAAGCGCCATTGATAAGAACGGTTTCACCGCTTTTTATTCGGCATTTATGATGAAGCGCCTGATATGCGGCCAGTGCTGTAAGGGGGATGGCAGCAGCTTCCTTAAAGTCTACATTTTCAGGGATCAGGGCAACAGTATTTTCTCTGGCGCAGGCATACTCAGCATAAGCCCCACGGTGTTTGAGGTCAAGCATAGCAAAGACTCTATCGCCTTTTTTAAATTTGGTTACCGAGGCGCCTGTTTCGGCAATCTCTCCTGCAACATCAAAACCGAGAAGCATGGGAAATTTGGAGCCAGTAATAAACCTGAGTGCTCCGTTTCTTATCTTCCAATCTATTGGATTTGCGCTGGAATAGAAAACATGAATGAGCACCTGATCATTTGATATGATAGGTCTATTAACCGTTTCAATTTCTAATACTTCAGAGGTACCAAATTTTCTAATTACGACAGCCTTCATATCTATAAGTATTTAGCAAGAAAGTGCGTTTGTCAAACCTTTGCCCTCTTCTTATGCCACTCAGTTGACTGCTCATAGGCGTAAGCTGTTTTTAAGACTGTTTCTTCATCAAGGGGTTTGCCGAGTATTTGCAAACCTATAGGGAGGTTGTCTTTTGTGAATCCGCATGGAAGAGAAAGTCCGGGAATACCTGCAAGGTTGCAGGAGATGGTGAAGATGTCGGAGAGATACATTGTAAGCGGGTCTGCTGTCTTTTCGCCTATTTTAAATGCAGGGGTAGGAGAGGTTGGTGTTACAATAACATCGCATTTCTTGAATGCATCTTCAAAGTCTCTTTTTATAAGCGTCCTGACCTGCGATGCCTTTTTGTAATATGCCTCATAATAGCCTGCTGAGAGGGAATATGTGCCGAGCATAATCCTTCTTTTTACCTCTGGCCCAAACCCCTCATCCCTTGTTTTGCAATACATGTCCATCAGATTTTTGCCATCTTTTGCCCTGTGGCCAAATTTTACGCCGTCAAATCTTGCAAGATTAGAGCTTGCCTCTGCTGTTGCAACGAGATAATAGACTGCAATGGCGTAGTCTGTATGCGGCAGGCTTACATCCACAACTGTTGCCCCTTGTTTCTTTAAGATTTCTATGGCACCCCTAACAGCCTTTTCAATTTCACTGTCAAGACCTTTAATAAAATATTCTTTTGGAATCCCTATCTTCAAGCCTTTGATATCTTTTGTTAAAGTCTTTGTATAATCAGGCACAGGCGCATCACTGGATGTGGAGTCCTGAGGATCGTAGCCTCCCATTGTATTCAGCATAATGGCACAGTCAGTAACATCCTTTGTTAATGGCCCTGCCTGGTCAAGGGAAGAGGCAAAGGCAATCATGCCGTATCTGGAAACTCTGCCATAGGTCGGCTTTAAACCCACAATGCTGCAGCATGATGCAGGCTGCCGGATAGAGCCGCCGGTGTCTGTGCCGATAGATGCTGTGCATTCGCCTGCTGCAACACTTGCTGCAGAGCCGCCGCTGGACCCGCCAGGAACCCTGTTCAAATCCCAAGGGTTTTTTGTGACAAAATAAGCAGAGTTTTCAGTAGATGAGCCCATGGCAAATTCATCCATATTGTTTTTGCCGAGGATTACTGCGCCGGCGTCTTTGAGTTTCTTTATAACAGTTGAATCATACGGCGGGACAAAGTTATTCAGTATCTTTGATGCGCAGGTGGTCAAAACTCCTTTGGTGCAGAATATGTCTTTGACGGAGATTGGCACTCCGGTAAGAGGTGTTATGCCCTTACCGGAAGCAAGCAGCTTGTCGGCCTCGCGCGCCTGTGCGAACGCCTCGTCGCGGGTGACGGTGATATACGCCTTGATTTTTCCATCTACCGCGTCAATTCTTTTTAGAAATGCCTCAGTAAGTTGTAGTGAGGTTGTCTCTTTTTTTCTAAGTTTTTCATGCAGTTCGTGAATGGTCAGGTTGTGAAGTTCCAAAGTGTTCTCCTTTTCCCCCTCACCCTACCCTCTCCCCCTCAGGGCACGCTCAGCGTGCCAGGGGAGAGGATAAAGGTGAGGGGTGTTTTTACTCAATTATCCTCGGCACCTTAAAGCACCCCTTTGCCTGTTCAGGGGCATTGCTTAATATCTCGGTTTGTGGCAGGGATGGTTTTGCCTCGTCCTTTCTAAATATGCTTGATGAAATTGTATGAGTTGTAGGTTCTACATTTTTTGTATCCAAAGCTCCGAGTTTTTCTACATAGGTAAGTATCTTGCCCATCTGCTCAGTATAAAGCTCGGTTTCCTTTTCTGAAAGGGCAAGACGTGCAAGTGTTGCCACGTGCTGGACATCTTTTTTGGTTATTGCCATAAATCCTCCAATTAAAATGATTGCACAGATTATAAGAGCCGATTACACAGATGCCCAAAAGAATGTTTAAATCAGCGTAATCTGTATTTAAGAAATCGGTGTAATCAGATTATTAAGGGTCTCATAATACTAACTACATTCTTTTAGCTTTTTAAATCTAACCAGCCGATTTGTCATGCCCGAATGTTTCTATCCCCGATAGAGACGTTCGGGGACTCATCCAGCGTCTTTTGTGATACCGGCTACAACAGAAAGACTCTGGATTCCCGCTTAAAGATTGCGGGAATGACAGCATGTGAAGTTTTTGATTTATGTCAATACAATTTTGAGACCCTTAATAAGTAGAGTTAACATAAGGTAAGAGCATATTCAAGTCATTTTTATAAGTGAACTGCACTGAAATCTTGCTCCATTAGAAGTTCTGTTGTAGATGTATATTGCTACTTATGCAGATATGGCCCGCCTTTTCGCAGCGAACTTTTAGCGGGGCTTGTCCAGTTAGAAGCTTTTCCTGTCTATATGTGGCTCCAACTGGTAGCGGACGGTTCTTTTGTAATGAGGCTTCTAACTGGACTTGCATAAATCAGGATGGTGTGTTAGAAATAATAAAATAAGGTTGAAAATATGCAGTTAGGCTTTAATGAGAATGTAATACATAAAGGGGTGCGGTATCATGTCCAGACAGAGGATGGCGGCAGGAAAAACCCTGTAATAACTACACTCTTATTTAAAGAAGGCATTATTATATCCTCCAAAAGGACAAGCTATGCGGATATTATCAAGTCGGACAAGCTGGATGTTGTTGTAAAAGAGATTATGAGGGACCAGCATGGCACTATGCTAAAGAACCTGAAAAATGGCGTTTTTGACAAGAAGGAAGAAAAGATTGAACCTCAACAACTAAAGGCAGCAGAAAAGCTTGCCCCCGAAGGTCTTAATCGGGGGGTAGTAGAAAAAGAGGGAGGTCCATTGGTTTCTGAAAAAAGCCTTGATGACATCATTCTTGAGTATCTTTCTATAAGTGAAAAGGAGTAATCTTAACCAGAAAAGAGATTTGTGTGTCAAAAATTAAAATGGGTAGGTGGTAAGTAGAAGTGGAAACTTTAATAAGCGAAATTATGACAAAACCTGATATAGAAAATCTGAAAAAATGGGCAAGGCAGCTTAGGTTAGATGTATTAATGATGCTCAATAAGGCAAAATCAGGGCATACAGGCGGCTCGCTCTCAGCCGCAGATATTGTTGCAGCCCTTTATTTTTATAAGATGAGGCACGACCCCAAAAACACAAAATGGGAGGACAGAGATAGATTTGTCCTTTCAAAAGGTCATGCAGCGCCGATTCAGTATGCTGCGCTTGCAAGGTGCGGATATTTTTCTCCAAAGGAACTGCGGACATTGAGAAAATTGGGCAGCATTCTTCAAGGCCATCCTGACATGAAATGCACGCCTGGAATTGAGGTATGCACTGGCTCGCTTGGCCAGGGTTTATCAATGGCAAATGGCATGGCGTTGGCTTTACGGCTTGATAAAAAGACTTCTCGTGTGTATGCACTTCTGGGTGACGGCGAGGTTGAGGAAGGTCAAATATGGGAGGCTGCTATGAGCGCAGCGCATTATAAGCTCGATAATATTTGCGCTATTCTGGATTTTAATGGTTTTCAGATAGATGGCGCGGTGACAGACGTAATGAATGTTGAGCCATTGACTGAGAAGTGGAAGGCCTTTGGATGGCATGTCCTGATGATTGACGGGCATGACATGGAGCAGATTATTCATGCGCTCGATGAGGCAGAGACCATAAAAGGCCAGCCTACAATGATTATTGCAAGGACAGTCAAGGGCAAAGGTGTTTCAATATTTGAAGGAAAGTACCAGTATCACGGCGTGCCGCCGTCGGATGAAGAACTAAAAAAGTCTCTGGAGGAGTTGGGAGTGTCGGCGGAGGGTTGGCCGGAGAGGTTGGTGGAGTAAAGTTTAAATAAATAAACTATTTGTTTGTCTGTGAATAAGTTAACCATCAGTGTAAGAAAGAAATGGAAAGGTAACTATGAATTGCCCAAAATGTGGTTTGCTGAATAATGACAGTACTGCATTATGTGAATGTGGTTATGATTTTGAGACAGAAGATATTTTGTTAAGGACGCAAAAAAGTGAAGAGTTAAAACAGAATAAAGAAGGCTTTGAAAATAAGTTGCAAGCACTGCTCATAACTACGACAACCTCTATTGATGGAAGGAAAGTCGTTGAATATAAAGGTATTGTTACAACCCAGGTATTTATGGGTGTCAATCTTTTCAAAGACATTTTCTCCGGTTTTCGAGATATTGTGGGAGGGAGATCCAAGGCTATGGAGACAGAATTCAATAAAGCTAAAGAATTGCTTTTGAGAGAATTAGGTGACGAGGCTGTAAATCTCAGAGCTAATGCAATTATTGGCTTAAAAATTGATTTTGAAGATGTTGGTAAAGTAAGTGGCAATGCTTTTATGTTGTTAGGAACGGGGACAGGGGTTATCATAGAATAAAAGAAGGATGGATAGGGGCAGTTTCATTACAAAATGGCAAGTTTTATGGAGGTTAAACAATGAGACAAGTAGTTATCTACCATGGAGAAGATGGTTATTGGGTTGCTGAATGCCCTAGTCTGCCGGGATGTATCAGTCAAGGTAAGACAAAAGAAGAGGCAATAACAAACATCAGCGAAGCGATTCGCGGGTATATTACTGCTTTAGAAGAAGACCACCTGCCTGTTCCTGAGGAACACTTTGAAACATTTGTGGTAGCGGTATGAACAAGCTGCCTCGTATTTCAGGCAGAGAATGTGTAAAAGTCTTAAACAAGGAAAGGTTCTACTTTAAACGACAGGAAGGTAGTCATATCATACTGCGGAGGGATAATCCTTTTGCCCAAGTGGTCGTTCCTGATCATAAAGAACTTGATAGAGGAACTCTACGTGCTATTATCCGTCAAGCTGGTTTGACTGTAGAAGGATTTAACAAACTGATATAAAAAAGGGTAAAAACCTATGACAAAACTCCTTGGCACGCGCGAAGTCTATGGCGATACGCTATCAGAGCTCGGCGCTGTGAATAAAAATATTGTTGTGCTTGATGCAGACCTTTCAGGCTCGACGAAGACAAGTGTATTTGCAAAAAAATTCCCGGATAGGTTTTTTAATATGGGCGTTTCAGAGGCAGATATGATGGGCACTGCCGCAGGGCTTTCTACCTGTGGGAAGATACCATTTGCATCTACATTTGCCATCTTTGCATCAGGCAGGGCATGGGAGCAGGTTCGGCAATCCATTGCATACCCAAAGCTCAATGTAAAGATAGTCGCAAGCCACGGCGGCATAACCGTTGGCGAGGACGGCGCATCGCATCAGGCGATTGAAGACATTGCCTTAATGAGATGTATTCCGAACATGACTGTTATAATGCCATGTGACGGCATTGAGACTAAATCGGTTATCCATGAGATTGTTAAATATAACGGCCCTGTTTATGTACGGGTTGCGCGCGGAAAATTTCCGGTGGTTATGCCGGAGGATTATAAGTTCAGCATTGGCAAGGGTGTTGTTGTTCGGAACGGCAAAGACGCAACGATTATTGCAATGGGTCTTATGGTAAGCCATGCCATTGAAGCCGCAGCCATGCTGGAAAAGGAAGGATTGAATATCCGGGTCATCAATATGTCAACCATAAAACCCATTGACAGGGATTTAATTATTAAGGCAGCAAAAGAGACCGGGGCTATTATAACTGCTGAAGAACATTCAATCATCGGCGGCCTTGGAGAGGCTGTGGCAGGTGTTGTAGCGGAGGAGTTTCCTGTGCCGATGAAAAGAGTTGGGATTCAAGATAAATTTGGCCAATCAGGGCTTGCAGAGGAACTGCTTGCCCATTACGGTTTGATGCCCAAGGATATTGCAGTGGCGGTGAGAGAGGTAGTAAAAAAGAAATAGAGGTTTACATGGCAAGCATTGCCACGTCCATTGCCTGTGGGGTTGAAACTGTAACTCCCCCTAACCCCCTCTTATTCTGAGGTTGTGTCATAATGTCATTGCGAGGGAGCGCAGCGACCGAAGCAATCTGCAACTTATTGAAAAACAAGAGATTGCCACGCTCCCTTCGGTCGCTCGCAATGACAAAAAGAGGATTATGACTCAGCCTCTCTAAGAGGGGGAACAAGGCTCCTCCCCTTAATGTAAGGGGAGGTTGGGAGGGGTTATTAACCAAACTTGAAATGATAGATATTAAATTGTCAAGTTAGTTACCTCTTTTGGATTGCATCTTGTTTTTGTTTAAGTAGAGAAAACTTGTTAATAATATGGTTAGGCATAAACTGAAGATGGCAACCACACGTATTCTGCTAATTGCTTTGCTTCTATCCGCCGCACCTCTTAGCGGTTGCGGTTCGGTTATTCTCACATTTGCAAAGCAGCCGGAGGATGGCAATCTCATTTATGTTGGTACACGTGGTCGGTTCAAACAGCTTACATTTCAGGAAGACACAGATAATTTTGGTCGCGTTGCGTTACTTCTTGCGTGGCCGATCATTGCGATTGACCTTCCGCTTTGTATCGCAGCGGATACTTTGTTTTTACCGTATACCATTCCAGCCACGATTCAGGCGGGTTCAAGTTTTCAAGTTGAACCCTGATTCATATTACGAACTATTTAGGTTCAGGTTACAAACCTGAACTCACTAAAGCAATTGAGAGCTTTTTAAATGATCAACTCCATCAGAGGTTTTAACGACATACTTCCGCCGGAAACTTATATCTGGCAGCATATTGAAAAAGAGGCGCGGGAGATTTTTGAAACCTATGGTTTTTCTGAGATACGGGTTCCTCTTGTAGAACGGACCGGGCTTTTTTCCAGAAGCATAGGCGAAACAACCGATATTGTTGAAAAGGAGATGTACACTTTTCTGGACAAGGGCGGCGAGTCTATTACGCTCAGGCCAGAAGGCACTGCGCCTGTTGTCAGGGCATACATAGAGCATAAATTATATGCCAGCGATCCTGTGGCAAAACTCTATTATCTCGGCCCGATGTTCAGGTATGAGAGGCCGCAAAAAGGGCGCTTCCGCCAATTTTACCAGATAGGCGCAGAGGCCTTTGGGATAGATGACCCAATGATAGATGCGGAAACTCTGGAAATGCTCGTGTCTCTTTTTCAAAGACTGAAACTTGAGGGTGTAACTTTAAATATTAATTCCCTCGGTTGTAAGGAGTGCAGGCCTCTTTATAAAGAAAAACTCATAAACTTTTTAAAGGATAAAAAACCCAGCCTTTGTCAGGACTGCCAGAGGAGATTTGAGATAAACCCTTTGCGCGCACTGGATTGCAAAAGCAAGACCTGCATTGAACTTACATCCCTCGCCCCCTCCCTATTGGATTCAATATGCGAGGGATGTAAAACCCACTTTGAAAAGGTTAAGGAGCATCTTTCACTTTATAAAATAGATTTTCATTTAAACCCCAGGATGGTAAGAGGCCTTGATTATTATGTAAGGACGACCTTTGAGATAACTGCTGAAGGACTCGGTTCTCAGAATGCTGTTGCAGCAGGCGGCAGATATGACGGTCTTGTCAAAGACATCGGCGGACCTGATGTGCCGGGCTTTGGTTTTGCAATAGGCATGGAGCGGTTGGTGATGCTGGTAAAAGGACAGCGGCAGGAGGCAGAGGGCATGGGGCAGGGGCTTGTGTTTATGGCTATGCTTGGAGAGAAGGCGGAAAAGGCTGCCATTCCGTTGATGAAAACATTGCGGTCAAATGGCATCAGGCTTGAGAGGGATTATGGTAGCAAAAGCATCAGGTCTCAGATGAGAAGGGCAGATAAACTTGGCGCAAAGATTGTTCTTATCCTCGGCGATGACGAGTTGGCATCACATAGTATAACGGTCAAAGATATGGAGAGCGGAGAGCAGGAAAAGGTCCCCTTTGAAAAGGTTGAGGAGAAAATAAGGGCTTTATTAACAGAGCGGCAAAAAGTGATGAGTAAGCAGTAGGCAGTAAGGAGTAAGCAGCAAAAACATTTTTGCAATGGGACTACTGCATGCTGCTTACTGCATTTAAAGAGGTGATACAATGGGAACAGGAAGTATATTTCCAGCAATGATGGGCGCATTTGGGATAGTAGTTATACTGTTAGCTTTTGTTCTTATAGCCATATGGATGGTGGTTCCATTTTCTGTTTTTGGTATAAAGGATTTGATACGAGAGGCGATAGAGGAGCAAAAGAAGACGAATGAGCTTTTGAAAAATCTCATTAAGGAGAAAGAGGAAGATAGTAAGCTGTGAGCTTAAAAACCATAATATCTTTACCCCCACGCCAAAAGTTTTGATGTGAGGGTTTCCGTCTACTGCTTACTGTCTACTGCCTACTTTAATTTATGACCCCACAAAAGCAGACTCTCACCATAGAATCAGTATCAAAGATACTCCTCAAAAAAGGCCTGATTTCAAATGACCAGTATAAAGATATTGTTGTAAAAGGCGAGGCTCAGAGGGCCCGCCTTCAAAAACGTCAGGATATCCCCCATTTTTCAAAGTTGCCATATCACCCAGATACTGTATCTCCTGCAGAGGTTATCTCCTCATTTAATTTAGAAATAACGGGTGGCGGTGGCAAGATTCTGACAGAGGAAGCAATCACCCTATCTATTGCTGAGGCAATAGGCATTCCCTATAGAAGGCTTGACCCGCTTAAGCTCAATATGGATTTGGTAACCTCGCTTATTCCGCGTCCTTTTGCTCAAAAATACACCATAATTGCGCTTGAGCAAGAGGGCGATACCATGACATTGGCGGTTGCGGATCCCTTTAGCATTGATGAGGCTATAGAAAATCTTTCGCGCACAAAAAGGCTTAAGATAAAGCTTGTATTAAGCTCAAAGAGCGATGTGCAGAAGATTGTCAGGGAGTTTTATGGCTTCCGTACATCAGTTATGGCTGCACAGAAGGATATGGTGCAGTCTGTTGATATAAGCAATCTTGAGCAGTATGTAAAGCTCAAGGGCCACGCAGAGATAGATGCAGGAGACCAGCATGTTGTAAACGCAGTTGAGTATCTTTTAAGGTATGCCTTTGACCAGAGGGCAAGCGACATACACATCGAGCCGAAAAGAGATAAATCTTATGTGAGATTACGGATAGATGGGATTCTTCATTATATTCATACTATTCCAAAGGTTGTTCACCCTCCCGTTATCTCAAGGATAAAGATGCTGTCCAGAATGGATATCGCTGAAAAGAGAAAACCGCAGGACGGCCGCATAAAAACAGATTATCAGAATAGGGAAATAGAACTAAGGGTGTCAACCATGCCAGTTGCGTTTGGTGAAAAGGTTGTTATAAGGATTTTTGACCCTGAGATACTCTTTCAAGACCTTGACCAGCTTGGATTCTATCCCAGAGAATATCAGTTATTCAGTTCGTTTATAAAGAGACCCAATGGCGTTATCCTTGTAACAGGCCCTACAGGAAGCGGCAAAACAACTACGTTGTATTCGAGTTTAAAGATGCTTTCTTCTCCAGAGGTAAATGTTGTTACAATTGAAGACCCAATAGAAATGATAATGGAGGAATTTAATCAGGTGGGTGTTCAGCCTTCTATTGGCGTTACATTTGCCAATACCCTGAGGACATTTCTTAGACAGGACCCTGACATCATAATGGTAGGCGAGATACGCGATAAAGAGACTGTAGAGGCAGCTATTCAGGCAGCGCTTACAGGACATCTGGTTTTATCCACGCTTCATACAAATGATGCGCCGAGCTCTATAATAAGGCTTATGGACCTTGGCACTCCGGCCTTTTTGATTTCATCTACGATTGTTGGAATTGTTGCGCAGAGATTATTAAGAAAGATATGCCAGCACTGCAAGGCCAGCAGAAGTCTCACTGACGCTGAGATTGAATACTTAGGGCTTCCCAAACGACCAAAGGGATACACTGTTCAATATGGCGAAGGATGTGTAGAGTGCAGGGGGACAGGTTACAAAGGAAGGGCCGGGATATTTGAAATCCTGGATTTTACAGACAGGATGAGGGCAGCGCTCTCCTCTCCGAAAGTGGAATTGGCAGATGTTCAGGAGGCTGCGAAGGCAGATGGCATGCTCTCCTTGCGGCAGTGTGCAATAAAAAAGATGATGGAAGGGATTACCACATATGAGGAGGTAGTGTCGGTAACATAAGGAGTTGTTGAAAAATTCTCCTTTAACAGTCATTGGCACTGGAAAAGAGTTTTTTAGAGGTTCAATTAATATCAGGCAGTTAAAATGAGGTTTTCTACAAAGCTCACCATATTATTTTCTACCATTATCCTCGCCAGCGGGATAGTTATTTCTTATCTTGTCTATACCTCGAATGTAAGCACATCAGAAAATATTATAAAAGATAAACTAAGGAATCAGGTATTGCATACATTAGAGGAGATTGACAGGATACTTTTTGAGAGGTATGCAGATATTAAGGTATTAGCCTCAGACCATATCATTAGTTCCAGAAATTCCACTCCGAGACAGATTACCGAGAGATTAATAGAGTACAAAAATAATTATAAGATATACGCCTCATTGTCATTGTTTAATCTGGATAGAATAAGAATGGCAGACACAGATGGCGCAAATATAGGCAAACAACACTCGTTCTCAGAATATTGGAAAGGTATTGCGCAAGGCAAGGAGATTGTTGTTGAGATTTCTCAATCTGAGTCACTGAATCAGGTCGTATTTCATTTTGCATCTCTTGTTAAGGATAAGAACAGAATTCCCTTCGGTGTTGTTGTATCAAGGGTGCCTCTCGAGAATTTGTATGACATAATAAAGCACCCAACAGATATTTATGATGTTAAAAGAGATTTTAAAATAGATTTGGTGGATAAAGAGGGGTTTATCCTTTTTTCAAATTATAATAAAAAAGGTATGCTGAAAGAGTCAACACATCATTGGGATGAAGTAAAAAGTTATATAGTAAAAGGAGTAAAGAGCGGAGATATCAAATATATTAATCTTCAAGGAGAGGCAGAAATCCTCTTTTTTGCCAAAGAACAGGGCTATCTGGATTTTAAAGGCAAAGATTGGATATTAATTATGGAGGTGCCAGCAAAGGTTGCCTTTGCATCTGCTGCTAAGTTAAGAAATGAGGTAATCATTGTTTCGGCCATCATTGGTTTTTTTGCAATTGCCATAGTGTTCTTTTTTTCACGCCATGTTTCAGAAACGATATCAAAGATAAGCGCAGCAACAGATGATGTTGCAAAAGGAAAAATGGATATTAAGATAGAGACAACATCTAAGGATGAGACTGGCCGTTTGGCTCATGCATTTAATAAAATGGTTGAAGATTTGAAGGATGCGCAGGATAGAATATTGGCGCATAGCAGAGAGCTTGAGACGATAGTGGCAGAACGGACTGCGGAGTTAAAGCAGATTAATGAGCGCTTGCATCTGGAACTTGTTGAGCACAAGCAAGCAGAGGAGGCTCTTAGGGAGAGTGAGGAGAAATACAGAACTTTAGTTCTATTATCAAAAGATGCAATTTTTGGCGTTAGGAATGATAAGTCTATAAGTTATGCAAGCCCTGCCTGCTTAGATATATTTGGCTACACTCCCGAAGAATTCGTCGCTAATCCGGAATTAAGCATAAAAATTATACACCCTGACTCGCAGTTACAGTTTGTTGAGTTCTGGGAGCATTATGCAAAGACAAAAAAATTTCCAGAGGAGGTCTTAGGATGGAAGTGTATACGTAAAGACAATACCATTGTATACACCGAAAACATTAATACAAATATCTATAATGATATGGGAGCGGTAGTAGGGTTTCAGACTATTGCGAGGGATATTACCGAGCGCAAGTTGGCCGAGGAAAAACTCAGAGTGCGTGAGCGTCAGCAGGCCGTGGTTGCAGAGCTTGGCCAACGGGCATTGGAGGATGTGGATTTGGACAGATTGATGCAGGATATTGTCAGTTTGCTCGCTAAAACCCTCAATGTTGACTACTGTAAGATTCTTGAACTGCTCCCGGATAGTAAAAGTTTGTTGCTGCGCACTGGGGTAGGCTGGAAGGAAGGGGTTGTTGGACACGCAATAGTGGGCGCTGATACTGATTCGCAGGCTGGTTACACATTGATTTCCCATGGACCAATAATTGTCCCTGACTTACGGACAGAAACCCGATTTGGCGCGCCTAAGCTTCTTATTGACCATAATGTAATAAGTGGTATGAGTGTTGTTATTGAAGGGTGGAAGCGACCCTTTGGGGTGTTGGGGGTGCATGCACGACAGCAAAGGGAATTTACTGTAGACGACGCCCATTTTCTGCATGCGGTTGCCAATCTACTTGCTGCAGCAATTGAGCGTAAAAGGATGGAAGATGAGTTATTTAAGACAGGAAAGCTTGAATCCCTGGGCATCCTTGCAGGCGGCATAGCGCATGATTTCAACAACTTGCTTACAGGCATCATAGGCAACATTTCCTTTGCCAAGACAATAGTAAAGCCGGATGAGAAGATTTACAGTATATTAGAAAAATCAGAAGAGGCATCCTTAAAGGCAAAGGATTTAACCAACCAATTAATTACATTTGCCAAAGGTGGGGCGCCTGTTAAAGAACTTATTTCTATAAGAGACCTTATTAAGGAGACTGCCTCTTTTGCAGTAAGTGGGTCTTCAATAAAATGTGAGTTTAAAATGCCAGATGACCTTTGGCATGTAGAAGTGGATGAAGGACAGATAAAGCAGGCAATAAGCAATATGATTATAAATGCCGAACAGGCCATGCCTCAGGGTGGCGTAATAAAAATACGCGCAGAAAATATTGTCATTGGCTCAAAGGATACCTTACTCCTAAAAGAAGGTAAGTATATAAGGATATTCATTATAGACCAAGGGGTTGGAATATCAAAAGAACTGTTCGGTAAGATATTTGACCCATATTTTACTACAAAACAAAATAGAACCGGCCTTGGACTTACAACTGCGTACTCAATAATTTATAAACATCACGGTTTAATAACTGTAGATTCTGAACCAGGAGCTGGGACAACCTTTTATATATATCTTCCTGCCTCCCAGAAGATTACTGCGGATAAAAAGGGTGTTGAAAGGGAAGGGGCTGCTAAAGTGAAGAGAAAGATTTTAGTAATGGATGATGAAAAGATGATCCTGGAGCTTACATATAATATACTACAGAGTATTGGATACGAAGTTGAACTTGCCAGAGATGGCAAAGAGGCAATTGAATTGTACAGAAAAGCAAAGGAAACCAACGGGTCTTTTGACGTAGTTATAATAGATTTAACTATTCCTGGCGGGATGGGCGGCAGGGAAGCTATTAAGGAGCTCCTCAAAATTGACCCTCATGTTAAGGCAATTGTTTCCAGCGGCTATTCAAATGACCCAATAATGGCTGACTATGAAACATACGGTTTCAAAGGCGTTATTGCAAAACCATACAGCATTCAGGAACTCAGAAGAGCAGTCAGCGATGTGATAAATGGAAAGTAACCACTCTTTTTTATATAAGATTTGGAAATTTCCTTCCTAAAGCAAACGGATTACGCAATAACTTTTTCCACACTTGCCTCATTTTCTTCAGGCCACAGCCTCCGCTCCAACACCTTGAGTAATTTATTCAGTGTCTCTGGATTGAGGGCAGAGATGGATATCGCATCGTATCTTCTGCAAAGATTCTTTGCAATCTCAGGGTCAACCATATCTTCTTTATTGAACACGACTATTATGTCTATGCTATCAAGCCCTATCTCTCGCAATATCTCTTCAACTACCTTCATCTGCTTTTCAAAATTGGGATTGCTTATGTCAACCAGGTGTATGAGCAAATCCGCATCTTCCATCTCCTCAAACGTTGCCTTGAATGCCTTGAGCAGGTCTTCTGGCAGATGCCGTATAAAACCAACAGTATCTGTTATCACTGCATCCCTCTCCCTTGGGAATCTCAATCTTCTTGACGCAGTATCAAGTGTTGCAAATAAAAGGTCTTCAACCTTTGTTTCGCTCTTTGTCAAGGTATTCAGGAGCGTAGATTTTCCCGCATTCGTATAGCCAACGATAGATATGATAGGTATGCCGCTGTCTCTTCGGCTCCGCCTCCTCTCTAATCTCCCACGGCTTAAATGTTGAAGCTGTTTTTCGAGATGACTAATCTTATCCTGCACACGGCGCCTGTCAATCTCAAGCTTGGTTTCTCCAGGCCCTCTTCCACCAATACCGCCTGCAAGCCTTGACATGGCAGTGCCCTTTCCTGTCAGCCTTGAAAGACGGTATTTTAACTGTGCCAACTCTACCTGTACTTTGCCATCTCTACTGTGCGCCCTTTGAGCAAAGATATCAAGTATAAGCTGTGCCCTGTCAATAACCTTTAATTCAGTAACCTCTCCTATCTCACGCATCTGGGTTGGCGTTAGCTCCTGGTCAAAAATTATAAGAGTGGCTTCTTTCTGCAGGGCATTTATAATCAGCTCCTTTAACTTGCCACTTCCC
>MGQA01000113.1:22187-24301 GCA_001797665.1 Deltaproteobacteria bacterium GWF2_42_12
CTTTTGGTCTCTGTATAATGCTATCCAACACAATAACCTTTGCAGTGCGGGCTAATTCCTTAAGTTCTTCTATAGATTCTAATTGCTCTTCCTTATTCTTCGTAGATATGCTGACCAGTATTGCCCTCTCTCGCTTATCTCTTATATCTCTGACAATCGCCCTACCCATTTCATCTTCCAGGGCCTTAATAAATTCATCCATCTTTAGATTCAGTCTGTGGAATGGTAACGGAGTATGCGCCTCAAAGGTTCTGCCTTCTGGATTTAATGGCAGTAGATGGGACATATAGATATTGCCCGGCAAGCCATCTTCAAGAACACCGATAGATGCCATCATATCCAATCTAAGCAAAGCAAGGTCTGTCAGGTCATCCTGGCTTAATGGTTCATTCTTAAGGTGGGTGTGTATGCAGTGGACTCCCCTCAGACTTTTTCTGCCAATGGGATAATCTGAAAGCACGGGTATGACTATTTCTTTCTCATCGCCAACAATGGCAGAGATAACAACACCTTGTCTGTTTACAATAATCCCTATCTGCCTTCCTATTTCCTTAGAAAGCTCTGTAAGGTATCTGCCAAACTCAGACGTGATAAGCAGACCCCGCGGAATGCGGCGCCGGTATATTAGCTGAACTCTTCTGAGCTGATTGGCTTTTAGGCCAGTGGTATTTCCAAAGATTTGTGAGATGTAAAGACCTCCCTTATCATTTTATTGTGCAGGCGCAGAACTTCCTGCGCGATTAATAAGCGCTCCCTGTGGTATATTCTCTCTTGGCTGATTGTGACATCTAAGGCAATTTGAATATGTAAAGGCAACTCTACCATGACATCGCCCGCAGCTCTTGCCATCTTTCATTTCAATCATCTTAACCTTATTTGCCCCAAGTTCTGGCTTAAAGATGTCAGGGTGGCACAAGGAGCATCTGACCCATGTAGAATGTATCCTGTGGCTGAAAAGGACATTATTTAAAAAAGTAACAGATGTTTCAAAAAGTATGGATGTATCTCTTACCCCCTCTGTATCCGGAGTCCCGTCAAGTGCGCTTCGGGGATTAAATGCCTTTATCTTATCAAGCTCAACCCAGTTGATAAATCCGAGTTTATCAAGTGGCAGTTTGCCGCCAGGCAGTTTTTCTGGATTCCATTCAGAGCCTATTCGGGATGCAATCTCTTTAAACTTATCATGGTTATAATAGCTCAAATCCATCAGAGGGTTTGATTCGGGTTTGCCAAAGAGATGACATCTTGTGCAGTTTTCCTGGGCATTTGCATCAAAAGATATCTTGCCGTTATGGCATGCGCCGCAGTGTTTACCTTCCAAGATACTTGTCCTCGTGATATTGTTTGAGCCGCGTTTCATAATAAAAATAGGCTCATGACATACCTTACATCTGAAGAATGACCTATGTATCCAATGCGGATAGATTACAGGGCTTAGCCCATGTTTAGCCATCTCATCCTTATAGGTTGATAGGATGAAATTGCCAGGCACCTTTTCCGCCTCTTTTAACCTTTCGATCTCTTCGGTCTTTTTCTTTTCTTTCTCAAACTCCTGTTTCTGTAGTTTCTCAACCCTGTTAAGGACATCCTCACTGCCATTATTCCAGTGTATATTCATTGAAGCCATCGAGTTTGCGATATCCAGCAGATACATCCTCTCCTGAAAATTCTTTTCAGGCATCATTGCCTCATTTATCAAAGCATCAATTTCAGAGACTATTGTGTCTTTATTCTTCTTTACAAGGCCACTCTGGGCATAAAAACTATCTTTCTTATAATTTTCAATGAATTGCCTCCTGAACTCACTCTCTTCTGCAGCAAGATAAGGTATACAAAAAATAACAACAAATGCCGCAAAAAATAGAGTTATTTTTAAAATGAATGATTTTAGCCTCATCTTCCAGCCTCCTTTTATAAAAATAAATCTGCTTTTTAAAAGCTTCTTACAGCAAACATCATGTTTTTTTGCCAAATCTTAACACAATCTCAATAAGTTGGCTATCAAAGAAATATACCCAAAAACAGACAGTAATGTCCGGTTAAAACAACATAGTTTGCAACCTGAATACGCTGAAAAAGCCATGAAAATTGTCATAAACGTCATTCCCGAGGCC
>MGQA01000114.1 GCA_001797665.1 Deltaproteobacteria bacterium GWF2_42_12
AATCCTCTCGTCACAGAGCAAAACGCAGAAGTTGGAGAGAGTACCGCCGATTCTGTAAATATCCCTTCGTCTCATGGTAGGACAAAGGGAGAAATTCAAAAAGATTCTCCAGCCAATGCGCCAAAACCCACTTATGAGATAAAACCGAAGAAAAGCGGCTCTACACCTGACAAGGCCATACCACAAAGGTCTATTTCAAGATAGAATTCTAAGGAGGGACATAATATGAAACACTTATGGATAAAAGGTAGCACAAAGAAAGATAAAGGCGAAGCCCCCTCACCCTTCCCTCTCCCCATAGGGGAGAGGATTAAGGAGAGGGGCAGGATTAAAATATATAAGCATGGGATATGGTTTATCTTAATGCCTATCCTGCTGCTTTCTCTCTTTAGCCAGATAGCCATAGCACAGGATGAGGCAGCCATGCCTCAAGTAAAAAGGCCGTACAAGCTCCCCCCAAACCTTCTGCAGTATTTTAAGGGGAAGTATGTTCATATAGATGATTTTTTGACTTCCAATGTGCAGGAAACGCCGAATGGTCCGCTCGGTAATTTAGGTTTAAGGGGGAATATTAAGCCAACGGCAGAAATACAGGGAGAAACCAGAGAGGAGCGTGCCAGGGCAATAGCTATGGCATTTATAAGAGAAGAGGCAGCGCTCTTTGATATTTCCAATATTGAAGAAATCCGCGAAAGAAAGATAAAAACTGATATGGGATATGGTGGTGAATACACACACCTTTATTATGATCGGTATATAGGAGGTTTGCTATTCGGGTATGATATTCATATAACAATCGGACCAGACGAGACAATTACCCATGTAGGCGCTTCTCTTGTCCCCACCCCTCCTGAACTCTACCAGGCAGTCACAAAAGAGACTATTTCAAAAGAGCAGGTTATAAAGATTGTTGAGCGGGTTTTTGGGGCGCCAAAAAGGGCCACGGTAAAGGTATTAAAGGTTGCTAAGTTTGCTACCTGGCGTCCACCCTATGTAATCTGGACAGCACATGCTTCTGTATTTATTGATAGTGTTTATGCAAGCGCTGCTGATTGTGCTTTTACTATAAATGCCTTTACAGGTGACATTCTCTCAAGGATAGACGCACGGAGATATCTCACTTACGATCCAAACAGAAAAAGTCTTTGCGATTAAAAGGAGAGCTAAAGATGGAGAAAAGGCACAGTTTCTGCAGATTATCCATATTTATTGCATTGGCGGTATTTGCATTCAATCTTAAAAATGCAGCCTTTGCAGCAGTCCCAAATCCTCCAACACTCACATCCCCTTCCAACGGGAGCAATGCAGGCGGCACAGTAGTCCAGTTCCGTTGGACTCAGGTTGCTGATGCGACAAACTATTACCTTCAGGTTGCCACTGATTCAGGGTTTACAAGTGTCATCTTCGGCCAATGGATAGGAAATTATATCGGTATTGACCTTAGTGGTTTTCCTGACAATGGCCAGATTTATTACTGGCGCGTAGCAGGAGGCAATGCCGAGGGCTCAGGTTATTTTTCAGGCGCATGGTATTTTATAAATGGGCCAAGCGCTGTGCCTGCTGTTCCGACCTTAGTCTCTCCCACTAATGGCAGTAATAAATCCGGCACAACTATTCTATTTCAATGGTCTCAGGCGGCCCGCGCCAATAATTACTATTTACAGGTTGCTACAGACTCAGGGTTCAGCAATATTATTTACGGCGCATGGGTGGGTAATTATACAGGTGTATATCTCAGCGGCTTTTCAGATAATGGCCAGACATATTATTGGCGCGTTGCTGCAGGAAATTCACTTGGCTCAAGCTCTTACTCCGGCGCATGGTATTTTATAAATGGTCCCAGCAGCCTGCCTGCTGTGCCAACCCTTGTTTCACCTGCCAATGGCAGCAATGCAGGAGGCGCAACCATACAGTTCTCGTGGAACCAAGCAGCCAGGACAAACAATTACTATCTTCAAGTCGCCACTGATTCAGGATTCAGCAATATTATTTACGGCGCATGGGTGGGTAATTATACAGGTGTATATCTCAGCGGCTTTTCAGATAATGGCCAGACATATTATTGGCGCGTTGCTGCAGGAAATTCACTTGGCTCAAGCTCTTACTCCGGCGCATGGTATTTTATAAATGGTCCCAGCAGTGTGCCAGATGTTCCTGTTCAGATTTATCCTACAGACGGCTCCAATATGCCGGGTAACACCATCCTGTTTGAATGGAATCCTTCAGCCCGCGCCAACAACTATTATCTTCAGGTTGCAACAGATTCGGGGTTCACCAATATTATTTATGGCGCATGGGTGGGAAATTACATTGGCGTGTATCTCAGTGGTTTTCCTGACAACGGCCAGACATATTATTGGCATGTGGCTGCCGGAAACTCACTGGGATCCAGTTCTTACGCCAGCACATGGAGTTTTATAAACGGGCCGAGTTCCATCCCTGATACACCTGCCTTAGTCTTTCCTACCAATGGTAGTAATGTAGCAGGCAATACTATTCTGTTTGAATGGTCATTGACAGCCCGCGCAAATAATTATTATTTACAGGTTGCAACAGACTCAGGATTTAGCAATATTATTTACGGTGCATGGGTGGGAAATTACATTGGCGTGTATCTCAGTGGTTTTCCTGACGATGGCCAGACATACTACTGGCGCGTTGCTGCCGGAAATTCTCTGGGTTCAAGCTATTATTCAGGCGCATGGTATTTTATCAACGGGCCAAGCAGTGTGCCTGATACACCTGTCTTAAGTTCACCTGCAGACGGCTCAAGTATGCCAGGGACAACCATCGAATTCCGCTGGTCGCCTGCTGCCCGTGCCAATAACTATTATCTTCAGGTTGCCACTGACTCAAGCTTTGCAAACATTGTTTTTGGCCAGTGGATAGGAAACTATAGTGGCGTGGATATGAGCGGTTTTGCAAACGATGAGACACAGTACTACTGGCGGGTTGCTGCAGGAAATAGCCTGGGTTCAGGCCCGTATTCTGATACATGGAGCTTTATAAACGGCGCTGGAGGGTGTGTACCTACTGTCAATGGAAGCGGAATGGGCCTGTTGGGCAGCCAGCCGCATATTGATACCTGTTATGACAGCAGCAATTCAATATACTGGATGCTGGATATAAGCCGCAGGCTAAATGAGACACGGCACAGCCATTATGGCAGGATGCGGGATGACGCCTATATCCTGACAATGAATTATTCTACAGGGCTTATGGATGACCCTGACAATATCTGGAATGCTGCCAATCAGGCCTCTGGCGTGGATGCCCATGTGTATGCAGGATTGACTTATGATTATTTAAATCTTTCGTTAGGATTGAATTCATTTGATAATGCCGGCAGTTCAATGTTCAGCGCGGTTGAGGATGCCACTGAACCAGATGGGGCTTATTGGTGGAATGGGATGGTAGGGTTTGGTATTGGATTTAGTCACCTGCCTTTCAGCGGCGCACTTGATGCTGTGGCGCATGAATGGGGACATGCTGTTACAGAGAAGGCATCGCAAAGGCAGGTAGTTACCTGTCAGAGCGGTTATCAAACTACAGAACTCTGCTATGAATATGAATCAGGCGCGCTCAATGAGGCATTTTCTGACTGGATGGGCACTGCGGTTGAATATTATTATAGAGGATACAACTCCAACTGGACAATGGGTGAAGATATTAAAACACTTCGCGACCTCTCTAATCCATCTGCTTATACAAGCTACTGCAGTGGACAAAATCGCCCACAGCCTGATCATATGAATGGCTATATCAATTGTAGTAATGATGGAGGCGGAGTGCATTTAAATAGCGGCATTCCAAATAAGATGTTCTATCTCCTGTCAGAAGGTGGGACACATCCTGTATCTAATATCACTGTTCAGGGGATTGGGATTTCAAGCGCCATCTGGATTGCGTATAGGGCAAATATGGATTATTGGCAAAATAAGGCAACATTTAAGGATGCACTTGATGGTATGGTCGCTGCGGCTGAAGATATTTACGGCCTCAATTCCAATGAAGTCAACCAGGTAAAAAATGCCTGGGCTGCGGTTGGCATAGGAACAATCCCTGCTATTACTGCAAGCGCCTCGCCTTCTTCAGGAGGCACAGTTAGCGGTGGCGGGAGCTATCCGTGGGGCGCATCGGCAACTGTGACAGCATCTGCCAATTCAGGGTATCAATTTGTGAATTGGACAGAGAATGGCAATGAGGTAAGCAGAAGCGCAACCTACACATTTACAGTAAACGGCAGCAGGACACTGGTTGCAAATTTCACAGTTGATAAACCGATAATCTCCATAAGTCCAACATCCCACAATTTTGGCTATTATTATGTTGGCGAGGTCTCGCCGCCGCGCAACTTTATCATAACCAATACCGGCACGCAGGCGCTTATCATCGGCTCAATCTATCTCATTGGTGTAGATGCCTCGGACTTTATTAAAGAAAATGACAATTGCACAGGACAGACGCTGGATGTAATGACAAGTTGCACAATTCAGGCAAGGTTTTCACCTGCATCAGCAGGCATAAAAAATGCCTCCCTCTCCATTCCATCCAATGACCCTGACAACGGATTATTAGATGTGCCTCTGACCGGAACAGGCGCAACGCCACCCACATTCACCATAGCAGCCACAGCAGGGATTGGCGGAAGTATTACATCATCAGGCAGCATAACGGTTACTCAGGGCGGAAGCCAGACATTTACCATAGCCTCCAATATCGGGTATTATATTCTTGATGTTCAGGTGGATGGAATATCCCAAGGGGCAATAACAAGCTATACCTTTACCAATGTTACTGCTGACCATACAATATCAGCAAGCTTTGTAAATATTACCTACACCATAACAGCCACAACAGGCGCAGGAGGCAACATATCACCATCCGGAGCAGTTACTGTTTTTTACGGCAGCAGCCAAACCTTTACCATAACACCGAATACCGGTTACCATGTGGCAGATGTGCTTGTTGACGGTTCATCCGTAGGGGCAGTAACCACATACACATTTAGCAATGTCACGTCTAACCATACAATTGAGGCAAATTTTGCAGTAAATACATATGCGCTCACAGTAAGCAAGACAGGCACAGGCGCAGGGACCATAACGAGCGTCCCTACGGGTATAAACTGCGGCAGTGATTGCACAGAGGCGTATGTTTCAGGGACAGTGGTAACCCTGACAGCTACACCAGCCACTGGTTCAATCTTTACTGGCTGGTCAGGTGGTGGATGCTCTGGCACAGGCACATGCACAGTTACCATGAATTCTGCTGCAAATGTGACCGCCACATTTACAAAGATAAGGTTTGAAGAAAACGATACAGCAATTACCTACACGGGCTCTTGGAATACCTTGACGTGTTTACCATGCAGCGGCGGGGCGCTTAAATATTCTACACAGACCGGCGCAAGGGCAGATTTCTCATTTAATGGAAGAGGCATCAGATGGATAGTTGCAAGGGCAAACATGCTGGGTAAGGCAAAGGTGTATCTCGATAGCGTGTATGTGGGATTGATAGACCTTTATAATCCAACCCATCAGTATCAGGTAGTCTTAGAGAAAACAGGGCTTTCTCCGGGTAACCATACTATCCGCATTGAGGTGTCAGGTCAGAAGAATGCCAGTTCTACAGGCTATGCCATAGATATTGATGCCTTTGAGATTGTGCCATAGGATGGATGTTTATTAAGGAGATGTCGAATCAGGAGAAGGATAAAAATTACTTAACAGGCCTATCAAGAGCCTAATATAGGGAGGGGATTAAAAATGGAAGAAAGGTCTTTGCACATAGTAATTGTTGGTCATGTTGACCATGGCAAAAGCACGTTGGTGGGCAGGCTTTTCCATGATACAGGCTCTTTGCCCCCTGAAAAACTTGAAGAGATAAAAAGGGTATGCGCATCCATGGGCAGGGAGTTTGAGTTCGCATATATAATGGACAACCTTAAAGAAGAGCGGGAGAAAAATATTACCATTGATATTGCGCACACCTTCTTTGCAACCCAAAAGAGGAGATATGTAATTATAGACGCGCCGGGTCATAAGGAATTTTTAAAGAATATGATAAGCGGCACATCCCAGGCAGAGGCTGCGCTTCTCCTTGTGGATGTCCACCGAGGCATAGAGGAGCAGACCTTAAGGCACTGTTACATACTTGGGCTTCTTGGCATAAAACAGGTTGCCGTGATAGCAAACAAGATGGACCTTGTGGATTATTCAGAAAAGGTCTTCAATGAAATCAAGGACAGAATAACAGAGGCCCTCGCAGAGCGCAAGGTTAAGCCTGCGTATATAATACCCATCTCTGCAAGCAAGGGAGAGAATGTGGCAAACAGGGCAGAAAGGCTTTCCTGGTATAAGGGACCCACTGTGCTTGAGTCCCTTGACAGCTTTGAGACGTTGAAAACAGAGGAAAAAGACCTCAGGTTCCCTGTGCAGGATATTTATGACATTGACGGCAAGGCAGTTGCAGTGGGCCGCGTGGAAGCAGGTGTTTTACGAAAAGGCCAGAATGTTGTCATTATGCCGGGAAAGAAAAAGGCAAGGATAACAGAGGTTAAAAAATATACGCAGGACAATATATCTGAAGCGCCTGCAGGAGACTGCATAGGTATAATTGTTGCCGGTGAGAAACTTGAGCGCGGGCAGGTGCTTGCCACTGATACAGGCATTCAGGGGCAGGCTGATAAGGGTGCGGCTACAATCACGGATTTAATCCATGCCAATATCTTCTGGATGGTGGATAAGGAGTATAAACTGGGCATACCTGTAACATTCAAGTGCGCCACGCAGGAAGTGAGGGGTAAGATAGAAAAGATACACAGGAGGTTTGACCCTGCATCCATAGAAGTTGTTGAGAGCAATGCAAAAATCATTAAACCCGCTGAGGTGGCAGAGGTTGATATAAGGCTTGAAAAACCTGTTGCAGTGGACAGATTCTCGGATATCCCGGAGCTGGGCCGTTTTGTGCTTGAGCATGCAGGGCATCCGGTTGCAGGCGGGATTATTATATCTTAATAATTCGCATTGTCCCGAAAAAGCTTCATATTCACATTACCGTAGCGTTGCCCTTGATGGGCAACGGATTTTCGTTGGCACGCTTAGCGTGCCGTTGGGGATAAACCCCAACGCTACAAAAATCCAATTTTCATGCCCCTTTGCCTGCCTGTGCCAACAGGTTAGACAGGTGAGCCCTGCCTTGGGCGGGCTAAGGCGGGCTCATGTAGGTTTGCTCCGTTAGAAAGCCTCGCTTTTTAAATCGTGGTTTAGGTATGTGTCAGAATTTAATATATTGTTCTTTTTAACAGGCTTTACAATATTTTTATTTGGTTTCTTCTGATACAGGTAGACAGCTCTGTTGTGTTCATGGAGGGTTTTGGAAAAATGATGCGAGCCGTCATTTTTTGAAACAAAGAACAGGTATGGCTCACTGGTGGGCAAAATAGCTGCCTCAAGGCTTACCCTGCCTGGATTTGCAATAGGGCCTGGTGGAAGCCCATAAATTTGATAGGTATTGTATGGTGTCCTTGTCAAGAGATGTTTCCTGGTCAGGTTTCCGTTAAAATTCTTTATTCCGTATATAACTGTCGGGTCGCTCTCAAGTCTCATCCTCTTTCTGATTCTATTATGAAATACTGTAGATATTAATGTGGCTTCTGAAATATCGCCTGTCTCTTTCTCTATGATGGATGCGAGCGTTACAATCTGTTTTTTTGACATCTTTAAACGAGTCGGTTTTTTAAAGGCAATCACGCTGTATACCTCATTAAATCTTTGCACCATCTTTTTTATGATTTCATCTGCTGTCATACCCTTTGTAAATCTATATGTATCTGGAAAAAGGTAGCCTTCCACACTATTGCCATCTATCCCAAGAGAGGCTGTAAATATTGTATCTGTAGCCAATGTGATGAATTCTTCTTTATCTATTATATTGACATTGTTTAAAAGAGTTGCAACTTCTCTAATATTATAACCTTCTGGGATGGTAATGGTATAGTCCTTTACCTGGCCTTTTATCATCATATCCAGTACTTCAACTGGATTCATTGAAGTGGTGAATTCATATTCCCCTGCCTTTAAATTTGTGATTGCTCCCTTAAGTTTTACAAGGAGTGAAAATTTGTAGGCATTAGAAATAATTTTCTCACTTTCTAATTTTCTGGCAATAACATTAAAGCTCGCCCCTTGCGGAATAAAAACAAGCTTGACTGCCTTTTCCGAAGACGGCGGCGTATAGAGAAAGGTATACACATGCGTTGCCATAAGAAGGACAATCGTTGACGCCAATATTATGATTGATTCTATCTTCATTTTAGTGAATTGGCTGATTGGTGAATTAGAGAATTAGAATTAGCGAATTGGTTTTAACTAATTCTCTAATCTCTAATCAACTAATCTCTGACAATCTATCCTGCCGATGGGCAGGTTGCACAAGGAGACTGCTTTTCAGCTTTCTTGCCTTCTCCTATATCACAAGGTTTGCCCTTAGACTGGGCGCCGGGGGCATAATCTGTTTTATGCCAACCTGAGCCTTTGAGGCTAAATGAGGATTGGGACATGAGTTTTTCAATTTTTTTGGATGAGCAGTGTATGCATGTCTTGGCAGGCTTGTCCGAGATCTTCTGCATTATCTCAAAATGTTTGCCACACTTATTGCATTTATATTCGTAAATCGGCATTTAATATTCCTCCTGAGGATAAAATCAGCAAATTATATTTTTTATTATAGGACTCTCTGAAAAACTACCGAACTTGTCATTGCGAGCAAAGCGAAGCAATCTCGTTTTTATATAAATCAATGGTAAAGATTGCGGAGCCTGTTCCGAGCAGAGCGAGGAATCTCTTGCTTACGCATTTGCCATATAGCAAAAATCTCCGAGTTTGCTTCGGCTGCACCTCGCAACCGCAAAAATCGCTCCTCGCAATGACATTCTAATGGTTTTTCAGAGATTCCTATATTATATGGACGAAGCGCTTTATTGTCAACAGTGATAAAAGTTTTTTTACACCCTAATACTATGATGCTGTGGCGCTTATTCAAATATCTTTCTAAAGAATCCTTTGTCTTCCTTCTTTCTCATCTGGATAAGACGAAGCTCACTCATTGCCTCTGGAATATTTGGATTCCTCTTTATTGCCTTTTTAAAGGAATTTTCCGCATCGTCTAACTTTCCTTCAACTCTGTAAATAACGCCAAGAAAATAGTATGCCCTGTCTTGATTTGGATTTGATGATAGCGCTTCCTGAATAATTTCCTTAGCCCTTCGCATCTCGTCTCTGTCTTTTGGCGAGAGATTAAACAGTGTCCAGCCGAGGTATGCCTTGTATTCTCCTTCATCAGGGTTGAGTTTTAAAGCCCACTCAAAGGCGTCTTTGGCGCCTTTATAATCCTTTCTTGTCAGCGCTATCTTACCCTTTTGAAACTGAAGCTCTGCGCTCATAATATTAGCAGCGTCCTGCGTTACATCCAGTCTTTTACCGGTTTTTAGAGATTCTTCATAGATTCTGCGATTTTTTTCATCTGAAAGCGTATTGTATGCTGTGTTAATAAGCGTAAATATTTCAGAGGCAACAGTCCGCGCATCTTGAATGCTGTTGTGGTACTTGTCAGGATGATATTCCTTTGCTAATTTAAAATATGCCCTTTTTATCTCATCGCTGTTGGCGCTCTGGCTGACTCCGAGGATATCAAAATGGGTAAGAGATTTTAACTGAACATGTTTGCTTGTCAGGCTTTCCATTACGGCTTTATCTTCGGGTGAAGGTCCTTCGGGTTTCTTCTCCTTTATTTCCTCAGGGGTAAGAACGTTTGTTACAAGCAGGGCATAAATGAAAGAATAGACATCTTCTTTTGACAATTGCGCTTCTGCAATGATGCGTTCCATCTTTTTCTTTCCGTCTATGAGCGATAATAGTCTCATTTCTTGAGGGGTTGGTTGAAAATCATCTATTGTATATGCAGAATTACTGGAACGCGAAATCACATTGTTAGTTTTTCCATCTACCTCTGCTTTTATCTTTTCAAACGGGTAATATCCCCTCTTTGCAGCCTGAAGTATTGCATAGGCAGGGTGTATTGGAGTAAGAAACAGGTCCTTTGGTAATTTTTCTATATTGTAATAATGGTAAATACCTTCGGTCCAGCTGAATACACTCCACAACCTCTCTTTTACCTGTGTGCTTAATCCCTCGTTTAATTGCTGGGTGGTTATATAACCATTTGCTATTAATACCTCCCCCTGTTTCATTTTCTTGTTTAACATGATTTCCAGAGATTTTTCATAAACCTCCTGAGCAATTATGCCCTTTCTCACTAACAATCTGCCAAGCACCTCATCGAGAACATTTGATATTGCATAAACTGGAATGCCAATCTTGAAAAACATCCTTTTTTTGATTTTTCCAGCTTCCATATCCAGAATGCTGGCAGTGTCTTTGGCTGAAAACACGTTGTGTAACAGCCTTGGAAATCCAAGTTCATGCAATTTACCCCATTTTTCCTGCATCTATATTTCCTCTTTGGGCACTATCTTTTCTTCTATCCCAATTATCCTTTTATATATATCTCTTACAATATTTGTCTGGTTGAGATAATCCTGAAGAAGTTTTTTATCCGCACCATCTTTATAACCTATTCTCTTTGCAAGTGCAAGGAGTTCTGGCGTATCTTTCACAATATCTCCCTCTGTCCTATTCTGTACAATTCTCAAACGATTTTCAAGAAACCTGTAGAATTTATATGCCTCCTTCAATGCAGTATAATCTGCCTCTGAAATAATACCTGCCCTCTTTAAGACCTCAATTGCATTTATTGTATTAGATTCTCGGATTGACGGAGTTTCTTTTCCAAATTTGAGCTGAAGGATTTGAACAGCAAACTCAATATCGACAAGTCCTCCCTTGCCAACTTTGATATTATATCTTCCGCCACCCTCTTTGGCAATCTCTATTTCCATCCGTTGTCGTATTCGATAAAGTTCTTTCAGGTCATCATTGACTGGAGGTTTTGCATATATGTGTTCCTGTATCTCATGCAATATCCGTGAACCAAACTCTGGATTGCCTGCAATAAATCTTGCCTTAAGCATGGCCTGTTTTTCCCAAATCTGAGCAGTCTCTTTGTGATATCTTATAAACGCATCTTCAGATGTGCATAGGGGGCCTGAACTGCCAGATGGCCGAAGCCTTGTATCAACCTTAAATGCAACCCCTTCCTTTGTAACTACTGACAGGGTTGTTATGATGCGTTGTCCAAGCTTTGCAAAAAACTCATGATTTGATATGACCTTTGGTCCTGAGGTTTCTCCGCTAACTGAATAAACAAATATAATATCAAGGTCTGAGCTGTAAATAAGCTCATTCCCTCCAAATTTACCAAGGCCGATAACAGCGAATCTTGAATTATTGCCAGGTAGTCCAAATCTTTTTTCAAGTTCCTGTATTCCAATTTCGTAAGCCTTAATAAGGCATATGTCTGCTGTATAGGTAATTTGTTCAGAGATATCCGCAGGCTCAAGTTCACCAAATATGTCGTTTATGCCTATCCTGAAGATTTCGCTGTTTCTGAATCTTCTGATTATATCCAGCTGAGCCTCATAGTCTTCGGTAGCAGCTATCAATGTTGAAAGCTTTTCAAACAACTCATCTTTATTCTTGCGAGGTATGTTCAATTCTGGCGAAAGCAGGTTGTCAAGATTTTCAGGATGTTCAATAAGCGCTGCTGATAAGAATTCGCTTGTGCTGAATAGTTTTATCAAGAGTTCCATTACCTTCTTGTTTTCTGCTAACAGCGAATAGAAGGCAGTAATTCCTCCAATGGAGGAAATGAACCTCTCCAGGTTTTTGAGCGCCATGTCAGGCGCAGGGGAGTTAATAATCAATGTGAAAAGAAAAGGTGTTATTCTTTTTAAAATTGTCCGTGCCCGCACAGGAAAGCGCACAAAGGTAGGCCCTTCTTTTAAATGTTTCAAGTTTTCGTAGGCCGGAGTAGGTTCTTGAAACCCAGTTTTTGACAATCTGGTAATAATTTCTTCTTTATCCAAATCATCACTGAGAATTATCATCGCATCTTCTGATACGCCCTCCTCAATCTCTTTGGAATGTTTGTAAAAGAGATTGTCATAAATCTCATGAACGTTCTCCGTCTGGTTTTTATATTCATCCCAGAATCGGTCTGCTGCCTTCATCTCGGATGTATCAAAGAATTCCAGCATCTTTGCAAGCCTTTCTGTTTCTGCAGCCTTTGCAGGGATTACCTGCGTCTGTCTTCCTTCAACGATTTGAATCCTGTGTTCTAAATTCCTTAAAAATATATAGGCGTGGGTTAATACAGAAGCATCCTGTTCAGGAATATAGCCCCTTTGTTTCAGGAGTTCTATAGAACGGAGCGTATTCTTTTCCCGTATGGCCTTGTCCTTTCCTCCATTTATAAGCTGGATGGTCTGGATAAAGAATTCTATCTCCCGTATGCCGCCGATTCCCAGTTTAACATCCACTGCATCAGGGGCTGCCCGAAGTAAACTCAAATCAATCTTTTCCTTCATTCCTCTTATTTCTTCAATAGCAGTAAAGTCCAGATACCTGCGATACACAAACGGCTCAATCATCTTTAAAAAGTCTTCGCCAAGTTCCATGCTTCCGGCAACAGGGCGTGCTTTGATCATGGCAGCCCTTTCCCAGGTCTGGCCCCATGATTCATAGTAAATCTCCGCGCTTCTTAGCGAATTGGCGAGGTCTCCATTTTTTCCTTCAGGCCTCAGGTTTAAATCAACCCTGAATACAACACCATCCTCTGTGATACTCCCAATAAGTTTTGTTATCATCTCTGATAGCTTTACATAAAAGGTATGGAGATGTATTTTGCCTGAAATCCCCTCCCTCCCCCCTTTCATAAAGGGAGGTGAGGGGGACTTTACGATACCTGTTGTTTCGCCCTTATCAGATGAATATATGTAAATGATGTCTATATCTGAACTGAAGTTAAGTTCTCTGCCCCCTAACTTTCCCATGCCAATAATTACAAATTCAGATTCTTTTTCTGAGCCATCCAAATCTATATAAAGTGGCGTTCCGTATTCAGCCTTGAGTTGGGCAAGGCAAAACCAGTATGCAATCTCCAGTGATGCACTCGCGAGGCCTGACAGCTCCTCGGTTGTTTCCTGCATTGATGCAAGTCCTAAAATGTCTCTTGCGCCAATCCTCAGGTATTCTCTCTGTTTAAAAAGGCGTAATGCTTTAGCGATTGAACTAAAATCATGCAAATCGTGCACCCATGCCAACAGCTCTTTAAGGAATACTGAGAGGTCCTTTTTTCTTTCAAGCCCACCTTCTAAAAGGAGTTGCTCAATATAAATAGGATTATTAATAATAGTATTTGCTAAAAGATTAGAAGAACCGCATATAAAGATGAGATGCTGTAGCTTTTCTTTATTTTTTATAAAAGAGTTTATGATTTCAGGAGAGAGCTGAGCCCCAATCCTTTCTATATTGTTCAGGGCGTTATCAGGAGACGGCGCTGTCAGTAGGAGATTTACAAACTCTTCAAGATGGGCTTTCAACGGGGTTTCTCTTAAAAGCAGCAGATTTTGTAATGCCTTTGAGCCATCAGAAAAACCCAATTTCTTCAGATGAAGAGCCGCATCATTTTTTTGTATGTCTAATATTTTCTTTAACATGTATGTGTCTTATATAAATTTTGCTGACAAATATATATCACACCTGTTGAATTGTTGCTATAATCTTGCAGAGACAGAATGAGAGTCTAAGAGGTTGAAAGTTTAAAAGTCAGAATATTATTTTGTATAAAATTTCTACACCCGAAAACAGAAAGACTCTGGATTCCCTCTTGAAGATTGCGGGAATGACAATCTTAATAAAAGAGGCATTTTCAGGTGAGAACAGGCATAGCAAATCTTCCGCTTCACAGCGGCAAGGCCCCTCGCTGGCTCTTTGAGAGGATGACAAGGCTTGCAAGAGAGATTGTCATTATTATTGTTCAAGAGTTTGGGCCTGAAGAGGTTTTGAAAAGATTGTCTGTTCCTTTCTGGTTTCAGGCCTTTGGCTGTGTCTTGGGTTTTGACTGGCATAGCAGTGGTGTTACTACAACGGTCTGCGGCGCTGTAAAGGAAGGGATAAAGGGGATAGAAAAGGATTTGGGATTTTTTGCAGCAGGAGGCAAGGGCGGCGCTTCAAGAAAAACACCATCTGAGATTGAGGGGCGCGGCGATCATCTATCCATCAATCCATCCAATCTTATTTACGCCAGCAGGATGTCGGCAAAGGTAGATTCTTCAGCATTGCAGGACGGCTACCAGCTCTATCACCATGCCTTCTTTTTCACAAAAGATGGAAAGTGGACTGTTGTTCAGCAGGGGATGAATGAGATAAATAAATACGCCAGACGTTATCACTGGCTTGGACAAGGTGTTAAGGATTTTGTCTGTGAGCCTCATTCTGCTGTTTGCTGTGACTCAAAAGGGGATGTATTGAATATGGTGTCTTGTGAAAGCGATAAGGCAAGAACTGTTTCTGCAGAACTTTCGCGGGAAAGGCCAGAGACACTTTTAAAAGAGATTAAAAAACTTCAAACATTGGATATGCCCAAAAGACACCATACATCAGCAAAAGACATCAACCCCGATAGGCTCTATAAAATATTTTTAAGCACCTATGAGAGACAGCCTGAGAATTTTGAAAGGCTTTTAGGCATGGAAGGTGTTGGGCCAAAGACCATACGGGCATTGAGTTTAATATCAGAGCTTGTCTACGGCGCAAAGGCAAGCCATCAAGACCCTGTGAGATACAGTTTTGCGCATGGCGGAAAAGACGGCTATCCATATCCTGTGGATAGAGAGACCTATGATGAGAGTATAGAATTTCTCCGAAAGGCAGTGAATCAGGCGAGATTGGGTGTTACAGAAAAGGTGAAGATATTTCAAGGGCTGGATAGGCATTGGAAAACATCAACCTGATATATTGCCCCCATACCAAAATTTTTGATGCCGGGGTAAACCCCGTTAGAAGGCTCCTTATCCGGTGGTTTCTTGCTGGCTGAGTTTTTTATCACTTTCACTAAAAAGCCCTCTAACGGGGTAAACCTTTTTCATATTTTAAGCGTCTAATTTAACATATTCATAGGTGTTTATGAATCGTAGCGCGGATAATCTGCTGATAGAACAGTTTAGGAGCGGAGATAACAGGGCCTTTGAGGAGATAGTAAGGCGATACAGAGATAAGGCGCATGGCCTTGCCTATCACCTCCTTGGCAATAGAGAGGATGCTGAGGATATTTCGCAGGAGGCGTTTGTAATTGTATACAAAAAGGTGTCAGGTTTCAGGGGTGAATCAAGTTTTAAGACATGGTTTTACAGGATAGTAGTAAATCTGTGCCACAGCCATCTGAGGCGGAGGAGATGGAAAAATATGATAGGCTATGGCTCAGGAAATGAAAAGGGCGATGAAAAAGCGATTATTGATGAGATGTCACTTAGAACAATGGCAAAAGATGTATCTGCTGAGATGGATAAAGTCAAATTGAAAAATGCAGTTGAAAATGCCATAAGGTCCCTTCCTGCCCAACAGAGAGAGGTATTTGTCATGAAACACTTTCATGGAATGAAGATTAGTGAAATAGCAGAGTGTCTTAAGTGTGCAGAGGGGACAATAAAAAGCCACCTCTTTAGGGCAATAAAAAATCTTCAAGAGATATTAAGAGATTTTACATGATGAGGAAAATATTATGAAGTGTGATGAAACTAAACTTATTGACTATTACTATAATGAACTGGATGAGGATGCCATGGCGCTTGTTGAGAAACATCTTGCAGTATGCCAGGGATGCAGAGAATATCTTTTCAAGCTTAGTTCGCTCCTTGATAAGGTCAGGGCAGAAGGAAAGATGCCTTTGTCTTCTACTGATATTAAGGGCTACCTTGAAAAGGTGTACGAGAAGGCAGAAACGAAAAGCATTGTGGGATGGATAGCGCCATTTCCAAGATTCGTGTATACCGGTTTAGTGGCTATCCTTTTGATATTCTTTGTTGCTGGAGGTGTCTACATCTATAGACACAATGAAGATAAACAGATTTTCCAGCACTATGAGGTTGTTCAGAATCTTGACCTGCTTGAGGATATGGAATTGATACAAGACCTTGAAGATATTGAGGCGGCGCAGTCCAAAAACATATGAGGCTCAAAAGTATAATTGACACAGGTCTTCTTCTTTGCATGTTCTTGTTAGCACTATCAACTTATGCATTCTCTGGACAGAATAGTTCAGGAAAGACAGTGAATGATGAAGAGCAGGAAATCATAGAAAACCTGGATATCCTGGAATCCATTGAAATGCTGCAAGATATAAATATGTATGAAGATTATTTGCCAAAGGTAGAAGATATTGAATTTGATGATGATGGGGGAGGTAATATTTATGAATAGGCTCATTTTATTAGCCTGTTTGATGATGATGCTATCTGTGAATTCAAATTTTCTGTATGCTGACGAAGGGCAGGGGGGCATAACATATGAAGAAAAACTAAAAAAATGGAAGGAGATGAGCCCAGAAGAAAAGGAAAAAATAAGGAATGCCTATAAACAATGGAAAAAACTTGCCCCAGAAGAACAGGTGGTTATTAAGAAAAATCTTGAAAGATTTCGCTCGATGCCTCCGGATGAGAGACAGAGGCTTATTGAACGGTGGCGACATTTTAAGAATCTTCATCCAGCGAAAAGGCAAAAAATACTCAAAAACTTTGAGCGTTGGAAAAAACTTGCCCCGGAGGAAAAAGAGAAGTTTAGAGAAAGATTCAGGAGATGGAAATCCCTTCCTCCGGAGGAGAGGGAAAGGATAAGGGAAAGACGGAAGGAAAGGCCTCTGTTTGAGCCAAAAAGATCGGCTCCTCCTCTGCAGAGGAGGGCGCCTCCCAGAGAGGCAAGATAAACTATTTTACTAACCATACTAAATTCTTAAAGGGTGGGGGGTGGGGACAACCCCCGTATTATTTTAACAAGCCACTTCATCTTAAATTGGCGAATTGATTTTCCCTTGCTCTTTTGGTAATCTCCTAAACACAGGAGGTCTATAATGTTATCAATAAAAGCACGAATGTCGGAAATAATTCAAGAACAACCGGATGATGCCTCATATGAAGAAATTATTCGTGAACTCGCCTTCGAACACATGGTTGAACGCGGCTTGGACGATTCGCGCAGTGGCCGAGTGATTTCTAACGAGGATATGAGACATCGGATCCGGACATGGCAAAAATAATCTGGACTGACGAAGCTGAGCGGTGGCTTAAGGATATTCACGATTATATAGCCGCCGACAATCCAACGGCTGCCTTCGCTGTCGTAGAAGGTATCTATGAGAGAGCACAGATACTTTCTAATTTCCCAGAGATCGGCTACAAATATAGGTCTGAGCCGGAAGGTGATATCCGCATCTTACTGTATGGACATTACCGCATTACTTATCTCATTCGGGGGTCGGATCGAATAGACATCCTTGGAGTCTTTCACGGTTCTCTCGATATAGACAGGTATTTACCGTAAAAATCATACACCGCCTAACAAGCCACTCCACATTGACGCCAGGAAGCACAAGCGAGCTTTGGCCGCCCTACAACCTATTCAACCCATTCAATGCCGCAACCTTGTATGCATCGGAAAGGGTCGGGTAGTTAAATACCGTGTCCTTAAAATAATCTACTGTTCCCCTGAAGCTCATGACCGCCTGGCCTATGTGAATCAGTTCAGTAGCCCTTTCTCCTATAATATGAACGCCAAGTAATCTCTTATCTTCTCTGTTGAAGAGCAGTTTTAACATGCCGTGCGTATCACCGATTATCTGTCCCTTTGCAACCTCCTGGAAGAGTGCGCAACCAACCTCATACGCAATAGCCTTTGCCGTCAATCCTTCTTCTGTTTCGCCAACCATGGATATCTCTGGTATGGTGTATATGCCGAACGGCAGGTGTGAGACAACCTCACAGGTAATATCCTCTTTGTGCAAGGCATTGCAAACAGCCCTTCTGCCCTGCTCCATTGAAGTCGAGGCTAAGGCCGGAAATCCTATGACATCTCCGATTGCATAAATATGTGGTATGGTGGTCTGGAAATTTTCATTAACACTTAGACTCCCTCGGCCATCTGGTTTAATTCCTATAGCATTGAGATTCAACATATCAGTATTCCCAACCCTGCCCATGGTGTATAATAATTTTTCTGAAACAACCTGTTTGCCGCTCTTTAAATTCGTCATAACCCTATCATTCGATTCAACTGTTATCTTCACAACCTCTTCATTCAACCGAAGGGTAATGCCGCTTTGAGTCATCCAGTAGCAAAGGCTGTTTACTATCTCATTGTCTGCAAATGGAAGGAGCCTCGGTTTCTTTTCTATAAGAGTAACCTTCACTCCGAGAGATGCAAATATGCATGCATATTCACATCCAATTACGCCGCCGCCAATTACTGTAAGGGTTGAGGGAATCTGGTTTATTTTTAAGATGCTGTCTGTATCATAGATATGCTCCTCATCAAATGGCACTTCCTTTGGTCGAAGGGGCCTTGTGCCTGCTGCTATGATAATAACTTCGCCATAAACTTCTTCCAAGCCGCCAGGGCTTTTGATTGATAGTCTATGTTCATCTCTGAATGATGCCTCTCCATAGATAATCTCTATGTTATTTCTATTAAACTGGTCTATGATGACCTCCATCTGCTTTTTCATAACATCCATCTTTCTATACATGAGCTCCTGCAGAGTTACTTCTCTTCCAATGGAGCATTGGAAGCCAAATATTGCCCTCTGTTTAAAGCCTGCGAGAAAGAGGGCAGCCTCTCTCAAGGTCTTGCTCGGTAATGTGCCTGTATGGAGACCTGCGCCGCCGATATATGGCTGTCTTTCTATAACCGCAACAGTTTTTTTAAGTTTTGCTGCCTGAAATGCGGCCCTCTGCCCTCCTGGGCCAGAGCCGACTATCAAGACATCAAATCTTCTCATAAAGACCCCTATAGGTGGAAAGTGATAAGAAGGTAGAAATAAGTTTTCCATCTTTCAGTTTTTTATTCTATTTTTCTGCCTCTTTAGAAGGATATATCAATATCTTTGAAATGGCAACATTGTTGAGAGAAGTTCTACCGCGTTACAGAAGAACGCTGGATTTAGAAAATGCTTGACAATTACGGGGGGGGGTATGCTATACGGACGGTGTTTAATCAAAAAGCAAAGGAGGTGATGATTGCAGGAGGTTTAGTTGCGCGCGTTTAGTTTTACAAAAAATTGTAAATTAAAGGAGGAATGTATTTGCCGCATTCAACGAGCAAGTGCAACACTTGAGCTAAAGACCTCAGAAGGTGTTTTGTAATTAAGACAC
>MGQA01000115.1 GCA_001797665.1 Deltaproteobacteria bacterium GWF2_42_12
CCTGCCGCCAAAACCAACTACCCTGTTTCTCACATCCATGATGGGAAACATAATCCTGTTTCTGAACCTATCGTAATAATCATTGCCTCTTTTGGCGACAAGGCCAACCTTTTCAGCTAAATCAAGTGATATACCTTTTTTCGTAAGGAACTTAGCAAGACTATTGCTGATTTGTGAAGAGTAGCCTATCTTAAAATTTTTTATAATCTCTGGTTTTAATCCTCTATTCTTGATATATACTTGCGCCTTTTCAGCCTCGGGTGATGTAAGTAAATTTTGATGGTAATATTCAGCAGCTATATGATTGGCTAAAAACAGAAGCTCCCGCTGATTTTCCTCAGCCGATGGTTTTTTATCCATCGGGATTTCTATTCCGAGCCGTTTTGCGATAGTCCTTACAGCCTCAGGGAATGAAAGATTCTCCTGTTTCATAAGGAATGTAAATGCATTCCCGCCTGCGCCGCAGCCAAAGCAGTAGAATATCTGTTTTTCATCGTTTACAGTAAAGGAGGGGGTCTTCTCTGAATGGAAAGGGCAAAGCCCGACATGGTTTCTTCCGCTTTTTTTCAAAGGGATATACTCTGAGACTATCTGGACGATATCAGCCCGCTCTCTTATCTCATCTATCTTCTCCGAAGGTATCATCATATCTGCACCACAATCTTTGATATGTCTGCTATCTGGTAATATAGATTTCTGACCTTATTTAACAGAAGAAGGCGGTTATTCCTGATTTTTTCATCTTCCACCATAACCATGACCTTGTCAAAGAATGTGTCTATCGTGCCTTTTAAAGACGATAGGGTTTCAAAGACCTTTTCATAGTTGCCTTCCTTCCAGTATTTGTTTATCTCCGGAGCTATCTTCTCTTCAATATCAAAAAGCTCTTTTTCTTTTGTATCTTCAAAAAGAGATGTGTCAGGTTTTTCCTCCGTCTGAGGCGGATGCCTCTTGTCTCCGCCTAAGGCGGATGCCTCTTGCCCCTTAAGTATATTAGACACCCTCTTAAATGCAGTTACCAGCGAGCTGCATGCAGGATTTTTCTTGAATCCTTCTAAGGCCTTTACCCGTTTTACTGCATCGTTGATGTCATACCACGGGGCAGAAATCACCGCATCAATTGTGTCAAAGGAATAGCCTTGCGATAAAAGCTGATTTCTGAGCCTTTCCTTTAAGAATTCAAGCACATCCCTTTTTACATCCTTTGGCGGCCTCGTAAGCTTAGTATCGAGAAGATTAATTGATTTGTCAATAATATTATCAATGCTTATCGGAAAGCCCTTTTCAATGATTATTGCAATTATTCCGAGAGACTGTCTTCGCAGGGCATAGGGGTCTGCTGCTCCGGTAGGTATGAGGCCAACAGCGAAACAGCCGCAAATAGTATCCATTTTATCTGCTATGCTGATAACTGCGCCAGCTATGCCTGAAGGTAATTTGCCGCCTGCCTGGATTGGCAGGTAATGCTCAAATATTGCCCTTGCAACGTCTACGCATTCTCCGGAAATCAGGGCATACTCCATGCCCATAATACCCTGAAGCTTTGGAAATTCTCCAACCATGCCTGACACCAGGTCAGCCTTGCAGAGCATTGCAGCGCGGCCGATCGTCATCTTGTTGAAAAGTTTTGGGCCTATCTTGAAAGAATCGAATGCCTTTGGATTGTAATCTTCACCAAGGAAATTTTCCACCTTCTCGTTTTTTGTTAATGGTTCACATTCTTCTAAAGCTGCGCCGATAAATATGGCAAGCTCGGCAAATCGTTTCACTTTTTCATATGATGTGCCAAGCTTTGCCTGAAAAACAACTCCCCTCAATTGATCCACCCTTTCAATAAGAGGAATCTTTATATCCTTTTCAAAGTAGAACTTTGCGTCATTAAGCCTTGCTGTTAAGACCCGTTCATTTCCCTTTATAATAGCCTTTGAGTCTTTTGCCTTTGTATTGGCAATGCTTATAAAATAGGAGAGCAGGTTGCCGTCTTTATCAGTGATTGAAAAATATCTTTGATGTTCCCTCATAGCGTTTACAACAACATCTTTTGGCAGATTTAAAAACGTTTTGTCAAAACCTCCACGGATTACAACCGGGTACTCTACCAAATTTGTCACCTCATTCAGCAAATCATCATCTTTCAGGACAAACCCCTTGACCGCTGCCGCCTCTTTCACAATATCATCTTCTATGAGCCTTTTTCTTTCCTCTGGGTCGGCAATTACATAGGCGGCTCTTGTCTTTTTAAGATAATCTTTTAATCCGGCAACTTTAAATGGCCCGGATTTCATAAACCTGTGGCCGTATGATACTGCGCCTGCCTTTATATCTTCGATATTGAACGGCACTACATCCTTACCAAAGAGCGCAACTATCCAATGTATTGGTCTTGCAAATGTTGTATCAACATTTCCCCATCGCATACTCTTTGCGAATTGAATTCCTGTTATTATTTTAGGTAATGCCTCTTGAAGGATATCTTTGGTCTTTCTGCCTGTAACCTGTTTCTTTGCGCAAATATAGTCGCCCTTTTCAGTTTTGATAATCTTCAGGTCTTTTATTTTTACCCCTTGACTCTTTGCAAAACCTTCAGCTGCCTTTGTTGGATTTCCATTTTCATCAAAGGCTGCCCGCTTTGAAGGCCCTATTGTTTCAAGAACAGTATCAGCCTGTTTTTCATCCATGGCTTCTGCAGAGAGGACGAGCCTCCTTGGGGTTCCAAAGGTACGGATGCCTTTAAAGACAATACGGTTCTCTTCCATTGCATTTTTTAAGAGTGTTGCCATTGATTCGAGGGCATTGGGTACAAATCTGGCAGGTATTTCTTCTGTCCCTATTTCCAGTAGTAAATCGTTTGTCATAAAACTCCTGATGGAATTTAGTTCTTGCTAAAAAGTAACAGATATTGTTTCTTAAATCAAGGGTGTAGTGGGATAAAAATGATTTACTGGTTTACATTTTGCTTGACAGTGCATATTGATTTAAGCTAATAAGCTAATAAGGTTGGCATGTAATGGGTTGTAAAGAGGATTAACTAAGTGACACTTACCTTGCACAGACAGACAGACAGAAGTATATCTTAATAACTTTTTATCTGTATTTTGAGAGAGGGGCAAACCTAAAAAGAGGTTTGCCCCTTTTTTATTTATCAAAATCCTCAATTTATCCCGCTCAAGAGGCAGGTATAAAATGTTTAATAAAAGTGACAAAATGTTTAGAAACGGCAGCCCTTAGAATACTATACATGGTAGGCGCAGGCTAAAGCCCGCAAGAGAAAACAGCGCAGTGGCTGTCCTTTCATGTATCATTTGGGGATAGCAAGAAAAACAGAAAGGAGGTGAAGGTAGTAAAATTTGTCAGTATAGGGTTGTGTCTTAGAAGATCTTTAAAATCATTAAAACATGAGGAGGAAAGAATTATGAGAAGCAAAGTTGTTGTTTTACTGAGCGCATTTATCTTCTGCATGACTTTAGGAATAAAAGAGGCAATGGCTGCTGCTGCAACAGATGTAGCATGCAAAAATCCTTGCATCAACTCCTTTGAGATTCAGGATGGTCAGGTTGCCACATCAGATATAGCAGATGGTGCAGTTACAGATGCAAAAATAACAGGGCCTATATCATCTTCAAAGATTCAGAAGCCAGCAAATGTAATTGTTGTTGCCAAAAGTGGAGGAGATTTCTCGTCTATTCAGGCTGCTATTGATTCAATTAATCCTACTGCAGATAATCCATACCTCATCAAGGTGATGCCCGGCACTTATGTGGAGAATATCACCTTGAAAAGCTATATTCATCTTCAAGGTGCGGGAAGGGACGTGACCAGGATACAATCGCCATCTACAAGCAACGTCGTTATCGCTGTAAACACCCTTGCCGGCGTAACAATCTCAGGACTCACGGTTGCAGGGGGCATTTTTGGAATTGATAACTACTCATCCTCACCTAAGATTAGCGGCAACACAATTACAGGGTGTTACACAGGGATTTTAAATAATGCCTCTTCATCGCCGACAATCATCAGTGGAAATATTATTACTGGAAATAGTGCTTATGGGATTGCCATCTACTCATCCTCGCCGAAGATTATACATAACCGCATTACGGACAATGGTGGGACAAATTATGATATCTTTGTGGAGAATGATGGCATCAGTGTCCCTAATATATCATTCAATATCTATGACAGTATTGTAGGTGGTAATACAGGCGTGGGCCTGTATAAGGTGAAGTCCGATGGCTCTCCTGCTCCACAACCATAATAATTAAAGTTAGGGCTTAATTAGATTAGAGGTAGGTGAGATATTTTTTAACCTGCCTCTTTTCATACTGCTTTTTATTGTTTTTAATCTTTCTATTTTGAAAACGATTTAAGCATCTTAAGTGCATTTGTATAATCTGGTTGTATCCTTAATGCCTCTTCAAATTCTCTTATAGCTTCATTCTTTAAACCCTTTCTCATATAGGCAAGACCTAAGTTATAATGAACTTCTGCATCATTAGGTTTTAGGCGTAAGGCATTTTTGTATTCTGCTACAGCCTTATTAAACTGACCTATTTCAGAATAGGCATTTCCAAGATTGTTATGTATATCTGCATAATCAGGTTTCAAACTCAATGCGAGGAGATATTCTTCTATTGCTTTGTCAAATAGACCTTGATTATAATAAACGAGTCCAAGATTATAATGGGCAAATGGCAGTTCTGGTTTCAGGCTTATGGAAAATTTGTAGTGAAGGATGGCCGCGTCAAGTTTGCCTTGTTTCAAGTAGGCATTTCCAAGGTTGCTATGCGCATGGGGAAGGTTTGAGTCGAGTTTTATAGCTCTTTGCAATGCTATTATTGATTCATCTATGTGGTCTTCGTCTTGTAAGGCCTTTCCAAGGTTATTATATCCCCTCGCCTTTTCTGGACTCTTCTTTATCCCATCCTTCCATAGGCTTACCTCATCCTTCCATACAATATTTCTCGAATAAGTTGAAGTGGAGAGTAAAACCAATAAAACAATGAAAAGAATAGAATAAAAAGTTGGATTTAAAAGCGAAGGGCGAACAACATTGTTAAGAGGTTTTGTTTTTATCTGCCTTTCCTCTTCTCTCTTCTGTGCCTTGCCCATTTAAAAAATATAACAAAAAAATCTTAAAAGCACAAATGACTAAAACCTGTAGATTACCTACTTCTTCATGTTTTGCAGTAAGAATAAAGGGGACGCAACTCTTTAGCATAAGATTTCGACTGCCGACATCAATGGTCCTATCGATTTGACAGGGCTAATTCTGGTTAGACTTTTCAGGTGATTATAAATGGTCTTACAATGCCTTAAGCTTTAAATTGCAATTTAAGCTTCAGAAAAGTTTTCCGGCTCCGGGGGTTTGAGATCCTGCAGTATTATTTTTGTTAAAAGGTATGAGATTTATTATAGAGAGATTCAAAGGCTTTTTGAGCTGGAGTAAAATCTGGCCTTAGTTTCAAGGTAATATCAATTTCTTCTTTTGCTTTTTGCTTCAACCCTTTTTCCCAGTATGCGAGCCCAAGATTATAATGGACTTCTGCGTCCTGAGGGGCTATTTTTAATGCAGTCATATATTCGTGTATAGCCTCATTTAACCGGCCCTGTTTGGCATAGGTGATTCCCAGGTTGTTGTGAACCTCGGTGTAATCAGGATTAAGCCTTAATGCAATCATAAACTCCTCTATAGCCTCATTAAGCCGACCTTGTTTGGCGTAGGCGATTCCCAGGTTATTGTGGGCCATAGGGTAATCAGGGTTAAGCCTTAATGCAATCATAAACTCATTTATAGCCTCATTAAGCCGACCCTGTTTTGCATAGGCTATCCCTAAATTATTATGAGCATTAGGATAGTTAAATTGTAGTGTTAGAGCACTTAGATATTCCTTAATAGCCTCATCCAGCTGGCCTCGATCGGAATAGATGAGTCCGAGACCATTATACCCCCTTGCATTCCCAGGACTTTTCCTTATCACATCCTTCCAAAGTATGACATCATCCCACCACATTCCATTTCTTTGATAAGTATCAAAGGAAAGGAGGAGGACAACAAAAATTATAAAGATAAAAAGGCAGGAAGATTTGAAGCCAGAAGATGTACTTCCATCTGTGTCTGCCAGCATTTCTCCTTTTTCACCTTTCTTCATTATTTCCTTTCCTCACAAGATTTTTTTTAACATATCAAAGCAAGGTTTGCAAAGGAAGTATTGTGGGTTAAAAATTTGTGCAAATTATAGTGAACGAACTAAATAAGTAGATATTCAAATCCCCCTTACCCCCCTTTAGAAAAGGGGGGTAAGGGGGATTAATGACGGCCCGGAGCCATCATGCTGGAGTCCAGAAGATAAGCGGTCTTTTCTTGAGGCAAAGATTGCTATGCGTAATGAACATCTGGCATCTTCAAGGCCTTTTTTCTATAGCTTAAATTTGCTGCTATTCGGTACCCAATTCCCCGCAAATCACGCAGGCTTCTTTTTAATATATTTTTGATGGTGTATGTATTCCGAAAAATCCAGTAGTAGCCGTTCTGCAGTTCTTCAACGGTCATGCCCTTTGGCTGGAATACTACCTCGCCTGTATGATACTTTGCCCAGTCTCTGTCAATTATCCTTCCTTCCTTTTCAAGGACGTTGTATGTTACTGTGCCGGGCAGAGGGGTGAGGATATGAAACTGCGCTGCATCCATACGGGTTTCCATAATAAAATCAAAGGTTGTTTTGAATACCGTTTTATCATCCTCATCAAGCCCGAATACAAAACTGCCCACCACATTGATGCCTGCATCCTGTATCTTTTTTATTGCCTCTTTGTAGTCCTTTGCTGAATTCCAACCCTTATGCATGCTTTCAAGATTTTTTTGCGAAAGGCTCTCCAAGCCAATGAATGCATATTTGCCGCCGCTTCTTGCATAGAGATTTAACAATTCTGGGTCTTTTGCCATAGTGATAGATGCCTGACTTCCCCATGTAATCTTGAGCGGTATCAGTCTTTGGAATAATTCTTTAGCATATTTCGGCCTTCCAACGATATTATCATCCATAAAGAAGAATTCTTTTGTATCAAAACCTTTTATTTCTGCAATCACCTCATCAATTGGCCTGACCCTGAATTCATGGCCGAAGAATGCAGTCACTGCGCAATAGTCGCAGTTAAACGGGCATCCGCGGGTTGCCTGAAGCGTATTAAAGCCAGAATACATTTTTCTATTAAGGAGGTCTCTGCGGGGGATAACCATATTTTTCATGTCGCATAAGTTATCCGCCTTGTATCTTTGCTTTAATTTGCCCGTTTTAAAATCCTCAAGCAGATTGTCCCATATAAGTTCTGCCTCACCTATAACAACTGTGTCCGCATGTTGCAATGCCTCGTCCGACATAGCAGATACATGAACGCCGCCCATCACAACCTTTACCCCGTTTTTTCTGAAATTATCTGCTATCTCATAAGCGCTCGGCATTTCTGCAGTGAATCCTGTTATACCGACGAGGTCTACTCTTGCATTGTAATCAACAGGTGTTACTCGTGCATCCAGTATTTCCACCTCCCAGTCTTTTGGCGTAAGCGCTGCAAGGGTTGGAAGGTTTAAACGCACAAAGCCTGCCTTGCCGCTTTTGGAAACCTGCCCCCAGTAGCTACGTTCGTTTTTTGGAAGGATTAAAAGTAGTTTCATTGTGAATACAGTTTACAAGATTTTAGTTGGCAAGTCTACCTTGCAGATATGTGTTTTACTATAGCGGGATTTTGGTGAATGAAATTTGGTGAACGAAATTAGCTTGACAGCATGCATTGATTTAAGCTGAGAAATGCCTGAGAGAGGATTAAAAAGTGGCGCTTATCCTGCACAGACAAAACCTCGCAGGTAATCATAAACGGTCCCGTGGTGCCATAAAGATCTCTGAGGTAAACTTTAACAAATTATGCGGGGTCTTAAAGACCCCGCTTCGTTATTTCAGCCTCTGAGTTTGAGGCCTCTTGCTAAAAGATTCAATGGCCTGCTTGGCTGGCAAAAAGTCTGGTTTTAATTTTAAGGCTGCTTCAAATTCCTCTCTGGCCATATCTTCTAACCCTTTATTCCAGTAAGCAAGTCCGAGGTTATTATGTATTATTGCCTCATCCGGTTTCAGACGCAGCGCTATCATGTATTCCTTGATTGCCTCGTCCATACGGCCTTGATAATAATAGGCAAGTCCAAGGTTACTATGAGCCTCTGTATAGTCTGGCTTTATTCGCAGCGCTATCATGTATTTCTTAATTGCCTCATCCATACGGCCTTGATTATAATAGGCATTTCCAAGATTATAATGAGCCTCTGCATAATCTGGTTTCATTCGCAACGCTATCCCGTATTCCATGATTGCTTCATCCATACGGCCTTGAGCAGCATAGGCAGTTCCAAGATTACTATGTATCTTTTCGTCGTCTGGTTTTAAATGTAACGCAATCTTGTATTCCGTGATTGCCTCATCCATGCGGCCTTGAGCAGAATAGGCATTGCCAAGGTTACTATGTATCTTCTCATCATCTGGGTTTAGATGCAGCGCTATTGTGTATTCTTTGATTGCCTCATCTATGCGACCTTGATTATAATAGGCAAGCCCAAGGTTAATATGAGGCTCCACTAAACCAGGCTTCAACCGCAGCGCTATCGCGTATTCTTTTATTGCCTCATCTATTCGGTCTTGATTATAATTGGCAAGCCCAAGGTCATTATGTCCTCGTGCCTTTGACCGGCTCTTTTTTATCACATCATTCCATAATTGCAAATCGTCCATCCATACCGCATTTCTTTTGTAGGTGGCAAAGGAAAGAAGGATAAGAATAAAGATAGAAAAGTAGAGAGACCCGTAAACAGAAGTAATGCTGCCAGATTTCTTATCGAACAACTCTTTTCTCTCATTTTTCCTTCCATTGGCTTTACCCATAATATATTGAAATAAAATCTGTAGGGTTTTTATGGTACGACTTTTTCACTTCTGTCCTTCTAATATCAATGGCAGGCCGCTCTTGGGATTTCCAATGATGACAATCTTGGAATTTGGACTTGAGGCCAATTTTTCAGTTGCCTCGATTCCATTCCAGTCCAGAAGGCTCTGGGTTATGCCCTGACTTATAATCCTCTGGAAATCAGATATGCCTTGCGCCTCAATTCTCTTTCTGTCTGCCTCCTGCCGTTCTTTATCCAGTATAAATTTCATCTGCTCTGCCTGTTGCTCGGCCTGAAGCTTTCTCTCTATTGCCTCTGCCACAAGCTGAGGCAGTTTTACTGCGCGCAGCAGAACCTTTTCAATTGCTATGCCTTTTTCTCTTGCCACAGGTTCAGCCATCTTAAATATTTCTGCAACGATGGCTTCCCTTCCGGCGGTATAGAGCGCCTTTGCCTCATATTCAGCGGTTACTGACCTCAGAACGCTTCAAAAGAGAGGTTTCAGTATTATATATCTTCATAGGCAATACCGATAGTTTTATATATCTCAGGCGCCTTATGTTGAATTAGCCCTTTATCCTCTCCACCTTTTCCACCTTTTTAACCTTCTTAAGACCGCTCATAATGTTCATCAAATGATCAAGGTTGTTTACCTCTATCTCAAACATGCAAATGGCCTTTTTATCAGGAGTTGTTGTTATGGTGGCGTTTATGATATTTGCCTCCTGAGCTGTTATGACAGTGCTCATATTAGCCAGAAGGCCCTTTTCATCCTTACATATAACCTTGAGTTTTGCAGGTCGGGTTGTTTTTAATCCCTTATCCCATGCAACATCTATCAGGCGTTCAGCGTCGCTGTATTTTATGCTTGGACAACCTTTTAAATGCACAGCAACACCTCTGCCCCTGCTTATATATCCCACGATATCGTCGCCCTGCAATGGATTGCAGCATCTTGCAAATCGTATCATGACCTCATCAATGCCTTTCACGAGTACAGCCTCGCGTGAAGGCTTTTTGAAACGTTGCAATACCTTTTTGAATGCAGATACCTCTGGATGCGCCTGAATCTTCTCTGGTGGGAGTATCTTGCCCAAAAGTTGGTGGCTGGATAACTTGCCATATCCAATACCAGCCAGGGCATCGTCAACAGAAGAAAAGCCAAGCCCTTCCCTGGCAATCTTATCCAATTCGCCTGATTTGAGAAGTTTGTTAAAATCCACATCGTGTTTTTTAAAATCCTTGTCGCATATCTCTTTGCCCAGCGCTATGCTCTTCTCTCTTTCCTCTGTTTTTATCCATTGCCTTATCCTTGCCCTTGCCCTCGAGGTAATGACAAACTTAAGCCAGTCCTTGCTCGGCTTATGATTGGGCGATGTTATGATTTCTACGGTATCGCCATTTTTCAGTTGATATTTTAAAGGCACAAGCCTTCCATTGACTCGGGCAGCAGAGCATCTATTTCCTACATCCGTGTGAACGGCATATGCAAAA
>MGQA01000116.1 GCA_001797665.1 Deltaproteobacteria bacterium GWF2_42_12
TCCTTAATTTCTAATTGTATTTTCGCTCCGTCAAAAAGTTGATCAAGACCGGTTGTAGCAACTATTTCGCCTGGTTTTATACCTTCAACAATCTCTACCATGCCTGCTTCACTCATACCTTTTTTAACTAAGCGCTCTTTTGCCAGACCGTTGCTAATTACATACAGCTTATTTATACCTGCATACGAATACACTGCGCCTTCAGGAACAAAGGGTATATTATCTTCCTTTTTTGTCATTACAACAGCCCTTGCAAAGAAACCTGATTTTAATACATTATTTACATTCGGCACCTCTGCTTCAATGGAAAGCGTTCTTGTTGGGATGTCAACTGACGGGCTGACACGGGCAACCCTGGCCGGGAATGTCCGGTCTTTTACTGCGTCTATATAAATAATGACCTGTTGACCAGTCTTTATATCCGGGGCATAGGACTCTGGCACAGCCCCCTGAAATTTTAACGGATTATTTTTTACCAATATAAATAGCTGGGTCTTGTCTTTCAGAGCCTCCCCTGCTGATACATATCTCTTTTTTACTTCACCTGAAATAGGGGCCTTTATCTCTGTGTCAGCAAGACGCTTCTTTGCAATCTCGAACTGCGCCTTTGATTGATTAACCTGCGCCTCTGCCTGTTTTAATTGCGCATCTGCCACATCATACTGGGTCTGGACAGCATCTCTCTGACTTATAGAAATAATGCCTTCTGAAAAGAGGTTTATATATCTCTTGAGATTTGCACTGGCATCTGTCCAGACAGCCCTTGCCCTTTCCAAGCCGCGGATATTCGTATCTAAAGCTGCCTCAGCGCTGTTAAAATTTGCCTTAGCATCTTGTTGGTCTAATCTCAACAAAAGCTGCCCTTCTGTAACCTTATCGCCAAGGTCTGCAAAAATCTTTTCAACAGTGCCTGCCATCTCGTTGCTCACTATTACCTCTTCCCATGCTGCGAGGGTCCCTGTTGACTCAACTGTCCTTTGAACGGTCTTTCCGACAACTGTCGCAGTATTTATCTTAAAAGCGATGTCTGCCTTAACCTCAGCCTTTTTTGCGTTGCTATTCTCTTTAGAACAGGATGAATGAATAAGAAGGGCTGTTCCAATGCATAGCGCAAATATAATTAGCTTTATAATTTTCATATGAAGAGCCTCTCTATCTGTATAGTTTTCTTCTGGCGATTAATATTTTTATTGCTTTGCAGACTTCATATCCTCAAAAAGGATGCCGACCCTTTTCTTCAATTCTATAATTGCCGTCTGATAATCGTAGATTGCATTTACAAGATTACTCTGACTTGAGACAAGGGTTGTATTCGCGTCTATAACATCTACATTGGTTGCAAGGCCATATGAAAATTGTTTGAAGACCATATTGTAATTTTCTTCTGCAAATGACACCTGTCGCTTATGAGATTCTATGACAGAGGTAAATGTCTCGAGAATATGAAAAGCCTCCCGCACCTCCCGCTCAATATCCCGTCTTATACTCGTCCTCCTAAACTCAGCTTGCCTCTTCTTGCTCTTTGCCTCATCCAACTCTGCCTTTCTCAAGCCCCCTTCAAACAACGGATAGGTGAATATAACCCCTGCGAACATGCTCTCATCATTGAAAAGAAATGTCTTAGGGTCCTGGTCTCTCTTTGTATAAACACCCTCAAGCTTGAAGCTTGGCAAAAAGTTTCCAAATGCATAGTTAATCCCTTCCTCGGCAACCTCCTCCTCTATCTTGCTCTGCATATAATCCTGTCTTTTTTCTAAGGAAAGGGATGTCCATGTATCCAGATTCGTATCAGGGAGCGGTTGAATATTGGGATCAGAAACCTTGAAATCCTCTAATACGCCTATGAGTCGAGCCAATTTATCTTTGGCTACCAGGAGGTCCTTCTTTGCATTGGCATGTTCTGCCTCTGCACCGGCAACCTCTGCCTCAGCCCTGAGAACTACAGACTTTGTAACTTCCCCTACCTGAAATCGTGCACTGGCAACCCGCCTCTGCTCCATTGCCCTCTTTAATGCAGCCTCTTTTATCTCTACGGTTTTTTCTGCCTTTAAAACAGCATAATATGCCTGAGCAACATTGAGCATAATTTTTTCTTTTGTTGCCTCAAGGCTGCGTTTATTCGCCTCTGTTTTTTTCTTAGCCTGTCGCCAGAGACTCCATTCCTTTCCGCCTGAATATAAAGGTTGAGTAAGTTTGAGAGAAAAGGATGAGCTATTCTCAGGTTGAACACTGCTCACACCTTCAGAATATTGCGTATAGTCGGCATCGGCAGTTAATGATGGCAGTATCTGTGACAGTGCCTTATCAATACCCTTTTCCGCTTGGAATAGGTCTTCTTGAGAGAGCATGATTGTTTCATAACTTGCTATAGCTGAACGCCATGCATCGGAAAGGGTAATGACCTTGTCTTCGGCATGAACTTCAGTAGGCATTAAGCAGTAAACGGTAAGCAGTAAAGAGCTGAACTTAAGAAGTTGAGAAAATAAGAAGTTGAGAAGTTTTATCTTTTTATCTTCATAACTTCTCATCTTCCTATCTTCCGACTTTTGCCTTCTGATTCCTGTCCTCTGCCCCCTGCCCCCTGTTGTCTTATTCATACCTGCCTCCTGTTGAGACTAAGCTCGGCATAGACTGCTCAGCGTGTCCTGCTAAGCGTGTCTTGCCTCCATGCCTTCAAAAAAAATGTCTACGAATATATCTACCACCTTTTTAACAGGCACCTTAAAAAATCTCTTCAAACCATAAATCTCTTGCAACATACTATAATGGATAATCATACCCAAAAATGCCCTTGCCGCAATAGGGGCATTTACCTTCTTAAAACTGCCCTGACTTATGAGTTTTGAAATGTGTTTTGCCAGATAGTCCAGTGTTTCCATGCCCCTTGTTCGTATAAATATATCAGACAGTTTATGGCCTTCCAATGCGCTGAACATAAGCAGTTTCAAAAAGGTTGGGTCTTCCTGGTGTGTCTGGATAAGGAAGGTTGCAATCTCTTTAAATACCTCTTTTCCCTCCTTGCCTTCCAGTTTTTTCATTAAGAGAGATTCCCCCTTCCTGTCATTGCATTGCTTGTCAATTATAGCAGAATAAAGGGCATCCTTTTTTGCAAAATGCTTAAATATAGTCGCTTCGCTTATCCCTGCCTTCTGAGCAATCTCCCGCGTCGTAGTGCCTTTGAAACCCTTTTGCGAAAAGAGCTTCATGGCAACCCTTACAATCTGAGCATTTCGCTCTTCTGCAGTAATCTTCATTTTAACCATCTTTAAGCCTATATCCCCTTAATAGTTGTCCTGTGGTGAGTAAGTGCTTACTATACATGGTGTTTTGCATTTTGTCAAGTCCCGGAAAATAAGACTAAATGACAGGATTTTTTGAAGGATTTTCTGAAACTAATAAAGGAAATACAACACCTAACATCTGTTACAAAAGCCTCTCCAGTGGAGCAAAGTCCATACCTGCGGCATCTGCAACAGACTTGTAGGTAATTTGGCCTTTAAACACATTTACGCCTTTTGCTAATCCCTGGTCTTGTTTTAACGCCTTAATTCCAAGGTTTGCCAGTTTCACAACATATGGGAGGGCTGCATTGGTTAGGGCAAATGTGGATGTCCTTGGCACAGCGCCAGGCATGTTCGTAACACCGTAGTGAATCACACCATCAACCTCATAAATTGGGTCTGAATGGCTGGTTGGTTTTATAGTCTCTACACAACCGCCCTGATCAACTGATACATCTACGATAACAGAGCCTTTTTTCATCTTTGAAATCATATGCCTTGTCACAAGATGAGGCGTCTTAGCCCCTTTAATTAAGATTGCCCCTATAACAAGGTCAGCCTCCAACACTGCCTTTTCAATATTATAAGGGTTAGATGCAAGTGTCTCTATCTTGCTGTCAAAAATATCATCTATATATCTTAATCGTTCGATCTCACGATTTATCATTGTCACCTTGGCCCCTAATCCAATTGCAATTTTCGCAGCATTTGTTCCAACTACCCCGCCGCCAATAATAACTACTCTCCCCCTTTCTGCACCAGGCACACCCCCAAGAAGCACTCCCTTCCCACCGTAAGCCTTCATAAGATAGTGGGCTCCGACCTGAACCGCAATCTTACCCGCCACCTCGCTCATCGGTTTTAATATGGGAAGACTCCCGTCCGGAAGTTCAACGGTCTCATATGCGATAGCGATTACTCCGCTTTTCATTAATGCCTGTGTAAGCTCTGGAACTGGCGCAAGATGTAGAAATGTAAATAGTATCTGATCTTTTCTTAACAAAGGATACTCCTGTGGAAGCGGCTCCTTAACCTTAACAATCATATCCGCCCTTTTAAATACCTCTTGCGCTGTAACGACAATCTCAGCCCCGGCTTTTATATATTCCTCGTCACTCAGCCCGCTTCCGATACCGGCCCCCTTTTCTATAATCACTTTATGTCCTGCCTTTGTAAGGACATCAACACCTGCTGGTGTTAGGGCAACACGGTATTCTTTGTCTTTAATCTCCTTTGGGACCCCGATAATCATAGATGTCTCCTCTTGTATAATGAAAATAACCAATCACCAAGCACTAAACACCAAATAATAACCAATTATCAAGCACCAATAATCAAATTATAAAGATTAATGTTTGGTTATTGGAATTTGGTTATTGGTTGTTCTCTTTCTTATTAAGGGTCTCAAAATTGTATTGACATAAATCAAAAACTTCACATGCTGTCATTCCCGCAATCTTTAAGCGGGAATCCAGAGTCTTTCTGTTGTAGCCGGTATCACAAAAAACGCTGGATGAGTCCCCGAACGTCTCTATCGGGGATAGAAACATTCGGGCATGACAAATCGGCTGGTTAGATTTAAAAAGCTAAAAGAATGTAGTTAGTATTATGAGACCCTTAATAATACTACACCCACCAATTATAACTCTCAAAATCCTCTGATGGCACGGTAACAGTCAGATAGCCTTTCGGGGGCCATCGCTCAAGCCCCCTTACCCCACCATCTATCGTCATAAACAATCTCAATTCATCATTTGTCTTAACGCCAAGTTTATTGAAAGGTATTTCAATCTCCACCACATCTTTCGCAGCCACGCTGAGTGTGGCTATGCCCCGCTTAGCGGTGGCAGCCACAGATTCGATTTTATCTTTCTCTATGAATTCGCCAGAGGCGCTATCCTTTTCTGATATCTTTGCGTCAATCTTTTCTCCTTCTATCTCTATCTCAAGTCGAACCATCTTTGGATAAAGCAAATGTATGATAATACCCCATTTTTGCTTATAAGGAACAAGTTCAGGCAGGTAGTCAAATCTTAAAAACAATGACTTTATATTGAAGCCATAAGAGATATCTTCAATAAGACCTGTCTTGGACTCTCTGTGCATAGCAACGCCATAGCTTATCCTTTTTATTTTCCCGGCTGAGAGCCACTCAAAATAATTGGAGACTTCTCCATCAATAATAGGATTTATAAATCCCGTAGGTTTTATAGCAGGTTCATATACCTTTTCTTCCACCATAATCGGGACATCAAGAGATATAGGCGGCTCTTTCCCGATACGTTGGTATATCATTTTTACATGCTTTCTGAATAGTTCATCAAATTCTCTGTCATTCATAGAGGTATGCTCATCACCAAACCACCAGAACCAATCGCTTCCTTCAGCTGCGTATATATTTTCCCATGCCCTATCAATATCATCCTGAGATATCTTTTGTTTGTTAGACTCCTCAGCCTTTTCTGTATAATTAACAAGAGAATCCCGCGCTTCTTTCAAGTAATCCCATGCCATGTTATCTTCACTATGCCCTATCCATATCCTGAAGTTGTGGTTTATCCATGAGCCTGAATAAAGAGTCGGCAGCTCATCTTTAGGCGGGTATTTATCCATATGTTCGCTCACAGTCACCAACTTAAAAAAAGGATTATGTGAAAGCTTTATATATAATGCATTCAAAAAATCTCTTCCATCATTCTTATAATGTTCCCATGCATTTTCACCATCCAGAATTATACTAACAAGGTAGCCTTCAGGATTTCCAAGAGAGCTGTATATTTTCATAAGCCTGTTAATAAAATCATTTGCTGCCTTTTCTGCATCCCATGGCGCATACACAAATCCAATAAGGTCTGACAGTGTGTGGTCTCTAAAAATAATTGATATTTTCTTTCCATCAACTGTCATGTTGTATGGCTTGTAGAGTGTTTCAGGGTCAAGGCAATTTCCATGGACATCCCGTCTTATAGTTTTCTTAAGGGAATGCGCCAATATCTCTTCATCCGTTGCAATCCAGTTTATTCCCTCTTCAGCCACTATCGGTATAAGAACTTCACTTACTGATCCCTCAGGAGGCCACATACCCTTTGGCCGCTTCCCGAACGTATCTTGAAACAGCATTATTCCCCTTCTTATCTGCTCCCTTGCATCCTCTGGACTGTGAAACCTCTTTTTGGGAAGTTCTATATTAGGCATAGATTCTCTTGCCAGGTGGCTGTCGCACAATAGAGGAAGTATAGGGTGATAATACGGAGAGGTTGTAAGTTCAATAATCCCGTGCTGCTCCAGTTCACGATATTTGGGAAGCACATGTTTGATTATATATATCTGTTCCCTCAAGAGCTTTTCCTTTTCCTCTTCTGAGAAGCCCTTGCCCTTTTCTACAAGCCTTTTTAAAAACCCATCGCTCTCTCTGATACTCGGGTCTATCCATGCAAGATTAAATAACACTTGAAGGTCTAAAAAATCCTGTTCAGTAAAATAGCGAAGAATATTTTCGGTGTCATATTCATAGTGAGAAAAACCTCTTTTTTTTAGGAGTTCCCAATACCCATTAAGAGGTTTAATCATGCACTCCCAATTCGCAAGAAAAAAGTTCTTAATTATAAATTCCTTGTCTTCCTGTGTTAAAGCCGAGGACGGTTTGCGAGATAATGAAAGGAACCTGTCAGACGCATCGCCCTCTGCATAGTCATTTATCTGTTCTATCAGGGAAGGCACAAGGTTGAATGTCTGATGCAGGGAAGGAAAATCTTCGAGTATTGCAACCATATCATAATAGTCTTTTGTTGCATGAAGTCTCACCCACGGAAGGATATACTCCCCTGTAGAGGGGTCTTTATATAGGGGTTGGTGCATATGCCAGAGGAAGGCGATATTGAGCTGCTTCATAGAGGCAAATCCTAAATTCTAATATCTAAATCCCAAATAAATTCAACCCCTGATAGAATCTATCAGGGGCAAATGTTCAAAACAATTTTGGGCATTAGAATTTTGGTCATTGTTTAGGATTTCGGATTTAGGATTTAGAATTTGTCTTTTCATTGGCTTGACGTGTATATACGAAGGAATCCCCTGTCAGTCACAAAAAAAAGATGATTATAAGCGACAGCCAATGATGTTGAAGTAGTCGAATCTATTTTCTCATCCCACACCCTCTTCCCTGTTTCTATCTCAAATATATCAATGTAACTTCCTGATATACTGGAAAAAAAGGTATCAGATTCATAGTTTGATGCGACTATAAGATAATTATCAGAAATAACTATAGAGGCTGGAACGCCATTACTCACCTTTCTTCTCCAAATAATCTCTCCACTGTTTTTTTTCATTGCAACAATACGGCCATCATATCCGGTAATAAATATATGATTCTGGCCCAAAACAAAATTAACAGCCCTAATTATGTCAAACTTCCACCTCTCCTCTCCATTTTCTGCATCAAAGGCAACAGTATAACCGTCGCCATTAATAAGGTATACCAAACCATCGTTTACTGTAGGCGTAGCTCTGACAAATCCAATCTCATCTTTGCCTTCTATTTTCTTAGTCCATACCTCGCGACCGGAACTCTTTTCCACTGCAACAATGGTGCCATCAGAAAAATTACTGTATATCTTGTCATTATATAATGTCGGTGAAGCAAACATACGCTTAACTATTCCTTTTACGTATCTCCTGTTGTACTGCCACAATTTCTCGCCTGTTTCAGCATTTAACGCATATAACTTATCGTCTGCAGAATTAAAATAAATCACTTTTTTCGCTACAATGGGAGAAGAAATAATCTCGGTATTAGCCTGGAACCGCCATATCTCTTTACCATCTCTGCCATTGAGGCAATAAAACTTCCCATCGTTTGTGCCAAAATATACCATTCCATCAGCTACTGTTGGAGATGATTCTACTGCGCCAGTTGTCTTAAACTCCCATATTCTTTTTCCTTTACTGAGATCTATGGCATAAAAAAACTTATCAGCGCTGCCTATATAAATAACATTATCAACTATTGCTGGAGAAGAATATTGCTTTGGCTCATAAATTGGAAAGAATCTGATGCCTCGAGCAATCCTGAAATCTCTTGCAAGCTTGAGTGGGGATAAAATTGTGTCGTCTGTATTCCCTTGCCTCTCCTTATTGTAAAGATATGTTGCCCATGGAGTGACTTTGACATCTTTTTTTACTATCTGCCCTCCACTGCAGCCTCCAATAAAAAAAGGGAGCAAATACAACGCAAGAATAAAGATGATATAATGTGAATTTGATTTATCTCTCTTCATACTCAAAACCTACAAACCTATCTTTTGCAAAATCCTTTCAGCATTTTTATTTATACCCTTAAAATCATCCTTTTCTAGGCCAGCCCCCATTGCTATCTTTATTGCCATCTCTGCGGTAATAAGGTCAGATGGCGAATGGGTGTCTGTATTCAAAACCATACAGGCGCCAAATTTTTTTGACAGTCTTGCGACATGCCCGTTTGATATATTATGTCCTTTCCTCGCAGTTAATTCCAGACATACCCCTCTTTCAATTGCAAGTTTTACATCCTCTTCTGTAATAAGACCAGGGTGCGTAAGTATATCAACCCCTGCATTTATAGCAGCCCTGTTTGTCCCTTGGGCAACAGGCTCCATAATGGTTTCGCCATGAACCAGAACGATCCTTGCGCCCATTGCCCTGGCCTTCCTGACCATGTCTGGTATCTGCTTGGGCGGTATGTGAGTTAACTCTACCCCTGGTATTACAGATATTCCACTCTTTAGTTCTTCACAAACAGCAACTATCCTCTCTATGACAAAATCAATATTAGAGGCATCGCTATGGTCTGTTATGGCAATGGCCTTATACCCAATTGCTTCAGCCCGTCTTACAAGTTCAGAAGGCAACAATTCGCCATCACTTAGTAATGAATGTGTGTGCAGATCTATCATAAAAGAAAAGAACCAATTACTAAATTACAATAACCAGACAAACCGAGAATGCCCAATAACCAAATTCCAATACCCAAACATTATTTGATTATGTATAATGAAATTCGTTTTGCGTTTGGAACTTGGCAATTGGTCATTATTTGGTGATTGGCGCTTGGTTATTGGTTATTCCCATCACCCCGATATATACTCATCCCTTAAAAGGTAGTTAAAAAACGTATTGAAAAACTGGGAAACCCTCTTATTGTTCATCTGCTCCAAAACAACAATCCTCTCACCCCTTTTCATTTCCATTGTCTTCCTGAACTCTTCTTCTTGCTTTGCATCAATATCTTGAGCAGAAACCATACCATAAACAACGGGGGTGCGTCTTATGGAGGTAACATAATTTTTGCATAAGGAAAGTTGTTGTAAATTCTTTATTCCTTCAATATCACACAACACAATCATGCCTATAATATTTTTAGAAAATGCCTTCCATAGCGGCTTCATCTTTGTATTTAATGGGATAGTAAACAGGACTATCTCCATTCCACCATATAGCCTCAGAGTCGCTACATCACCAATCGGATTTTCCCTGTGAATAGGAGAAGTAATAAATTGCCTGTTGACTGAAAAACCGGGTATATCTTTGCAGGAATCTACAAGACTGATGATAAGGTCGTCGCTGGTTGCCAGCACAAATATCTTCCCAAATGTCGCTGTCTCCATATCCTTCCATCTTGCTGCAACCTTTTCCCTAACCTTTAACGCCTGGCCAGAGGTAAGAACTTCCATTATTGCCCTTGAACGCTTTTCTTCAATTGCTTTACCTTTAATTCCCTCGAGAACACCTTTGCGTATTAAGCCTGCAAGGGTTTGATAAACCTCATAATCCGGAAAGGTGCAGTGATCTACAAGATCCCTTACAGTTGGATAATACTCTATCAGAAAAAGAACCTCATATATTATCGGTTTAAGCCCCTTTGGCAATGTGGATATATCAACCTTTAGTTTCAGCCTTGAATCAGGTTGAGGCAGCTGCTCTTTTGCCTTATTCCACTCGTCAAACTGGCGCATACCCTCCATAAGAAGATTTCCTGCTGAACCTTGAATCTTTTGAGGGATATCAATCGGTTTAGGTGAAAATTCAAATTTTCCATCATGCCAAGTCAAGAGCCTAAATAATGCCTTCTCCTTCTCCATATTATTAATAGCTGCATTGTATATTGTCCCCCCTTTTATATAGATAAGGCCTTCCTTATCCTCATAGGAAACCTTTAAAACGCCTTCTTTTCTATTGAGATGGAGTATCTGCAAAAGATCTCCAAGTGAAATATGAGATAGTCTTCCTTCAATTTCCTTGTCGCCAATCTGAGTCTTAAGGCCTTCTTGACCGGCAAATGCAATATTTATACGTCGTAATATCTCCTCCCCTTTTATTGGTTGAATTAATAGCGTATCAATCTCTCTTCGGAATCCTTTGATATCCCTGTCTTCAGACCCTATAAATATGAATGGTATATCTGTTGTATGAGGATTGTTTCTAAGAATTTGGAATACCCTCTCTCCATCTATAACAGGAAGGCCAAGCTCAACTACTATTAAGGATGGCTTCTCATTTAAGGCAATCTCTATAACAGCAGCCCCGTCATCTGCGGTAAGCACCTCAAAACCTCTATCCCTTATAAAACCGCCAATAGATGTCAGTTCCTCAGTTCCACCTAATGCCATTAGAATCTTTTTACGGTTCATTTCTTTATACCCATTCTAAATTTATCAATACAGTTATAATTGTTCCTGCAATGAGTAATCGGCCTGGAATTTGCTCACCAAGCCTTCTATCAAATACTGGTCTACAGTATGAAAACAAGAATACTGGCCGCCCCAACTCTCCCTGCATACTGCTGCATATGAAAAGTCTTCCCTGAGAAGAAATATAAAAAATGTTTCTAATAGACGCGGGTCAGCAAGATAGAGCGGTATCGCATTCTGTATGCCAAGTCGCCCCTCTTCCCCTTCCCCAACAACAAAGATTTTAGTTGCCGTAGTTCCCACAGTTTCTATGGCCTTAAGGAGCGGAAGATTGGGAGATATCTTTCGTACACCCAGATATAGAAACCCCTTCTTTCTTGGATCTCGTAGTATCTCCTGCAAAATCATCTCCTGCAATCTGTCAAGAAAAGAAATGGAAAAATCAAATCCTTCACCCATATCAAAAGATGCCATATCTGTATCCACGCCCTCAGCTTTTCCCTCCAGCAACAGGGAAACAATCTCCCAGAATGTCTTGTCTTCGAGGCCAGACTTAACCCATACTCCATCCTGTTGTTCCCTTACTCTATTCTCCGCAGCAACCAACAACTCACCATATCCCTTGCCATCCCTTGGATAAGAAACATTCGAGAAAATAATAGACGCATAAGGTCCACCCTTTGTAGTAATCTGCTCAATGGCCTTCTTCAGTTTTCTTACGCTTATGCATGAGCCAAAATAATCAGTCTCAGGAAGCACTGCAACAATCTTTTTATCCTCGACCATTCCGATAACATCGCAATTTCGAAGAACCTCCATCATGGTCTGTATAAGCCCTTTTAAAAAATCCAGAAGTTCCTTTTTTTCAAGCTTTCTTTTAAGATTATGAAATCCTTCAATGTGCGTGAGGATAACAGAAAATGTCTTATTGTATCTCTCAGCCCTTAATGTCTCCAACCGCCCATATTCTGTGATAAAAAAGGCATTATAAAATCGGGTTGGAAATATTTTTTTGGATTCATCAAGGGTAGTTGGGGAAAGTTGGCTTTTTGCATCCAGAATAGATGCCTCTTCGAATCTTTGATATTCTTCACCAGGGATTAAATTCTGTTCAGTGACCGGTTTTACGACATAGTTACTTGCACCGGCCTTTAACATCTGAGATATGAGCTTCTCATCTTGGCTACTTGATATAACAGCTATCCATAAGCCCGGATAAAGGTGTCTTATGCCACTTATGACCACGTTAGATTTTACAGTATCATCTACATCAACAATTACTGCCTCAACTTCTTCCTTCTTTAAAATATCCAATATTTTTTTTTGCTCTACATGCTCTACAGAATAGCCTTTTTGAGAAAGGATATTCTCAACACCTTCACATAACCCTATTGTCACAATCTTCTTAGCCATCAAACAACCTTTCATCCATTTTTGTCATTCTGAACCCTTCGCTCTCGTCATTCCAAACGAAGTGAGGAATCTTAAGATGACGCTCAGGGCAGGCTCCGTGAAGAATCTCATCTTTTCCTCCCCCTATCCCCCTCACAGAGGGGGATAGGGGGAGGGCGAGATTCTCTTCGGCTAACGCCTCAGACGCCGCTCTGAACGAAGTGAAGAGATGACAATTGTCGGACAGCCTGCTTGTAACGGGGTTTACATCTTATATTTTCCAAAATCCTCAGGGGTAAGATTCATAAGCATATCAAGCCAGTCAGACTGTCTCTCCTTGTCCTTATCGCCATGCTTTGCATTATCAACGTTCCTTGATTTTTCCAAGACCTTTTTTTCAACAAATATTGGAGAATTTGCCCTTAAGGCAACAGCAATCGCATCGCTTGGTCTTGCATCTATAGTATAGCGACTCTCACCAATCGCCAGATGAATTACAGCATAGTAGACGTTGTTATCAAGGTCTGTTATCTCCACCTTAGAAACAGCTATGCCAAGATTTTTAAATATATTTTTCAGCAGGTCATGGGTCATGGGTCTGGCAAGTTGAATTTTTTCAAGCTCTGTTGCAATAGCGCTGGCCTCCAACGGTCCAATCCATATGGGAAGGACATTTTTGTCACCAATATCTTTCAAAATAATTATAGGGGTATTGGTAAACGGATCTATTGCAAGTCCAAAAACCTTCATCTCCAGAAACATACTATAATCCTTTCTTTTTAGCCCGAAAAATGCATTTGGTTTTCAACAACACCAAGTAAGGAATTATAAGAAGCCCTCTCTACCCTTACTTGTAAAATCTTTCCTATATCCTCATCAGTCAAGCCGAACGACTGCTCCAAAATATTCACCACTTTATTGCATGATGTCCTTCCTGTAAACTGGTTATTATTTGTTCCTTTTTTCACCTTTGCCACTTTACTTCTTCCCTCTATTAAAACATCTACTATCTTACCGACCATTGCTTTGTTTTTAGAGAGAGTTATCTCTCTTTGTGCATCCTGCAGTATTCTGAGCCTCTCCTCTTTTACTGAGTCTGGTATCTGGTCGCCAAACGCAGCAGCCTTTGTTTCAGGTCTTGGCGAATATTTAAAGGAAAATATGTTGTCAAATTCCACCTCTTTAACTAAACTCATTGTTTCCAAAAATTGGCTTTCGTTTTCGCCTGGGAAACCAACAATAACATCTGTTGTAATACCTATGTCAGAGTAAAGTTGTTTAAGTTTATAGATTTTATTTAAATAATCTTCTCTTGAATATCCTCTGCTCATTCTTTCAAGCACAATATTGGCGCCTGATTGCACCGGCAGATGTATATGTCTGCAAAGCTTTTCTTCGTCTCCAAAAAGATTGATAAGCTCTTCTGAGAGGTCTTTGGGATGCGATGTTATAAAGCGAACTCTCTCTATCCCATTTACCTTGCACACTGTCTGTAGCAGTTCCGAAAATGAAATGTCTTGGTTCTTATTCCCATATGAGTTTACATTCTGTCCGACAAGGGTTACCTCTTTTATCCCTGATTCTGCCAATCTATTTACGTCCGCAAGAACATCCTTGCTTCTGCGGCTTAATTCACGCCCTCGTACATACGGGACTATGCAGTATGAACAAAAATTGTCGCATCCCCTCATTACTGCCACAAAACTCTTGACCCTTTTGGACTCGTCTGTCAGGCTGTCGTCTGCATATACATCAGAAAAGGAATCCTCAATAGAATTATAAAAATCAGTTGCAGCTATTCTATTTTTTTTGATATTCACTTCTTTAATCAAGGTAGGAAGACGATGAATATTATGTGTGCCAAACACCACATCAAGATGGGGCGCCCTTTTTAACAGTTTTTCGCCTTCCTGCTGCGCAACGCAGCCACCCACACCGACAATCAGATTAGGTTTATTGAGCTTAATTTTCTTAAGCCTGCCTAATGCACTATAAACCTTCTGTTCAGCCTTGTCTCTAATGCTGCAGGTGTTGAGTATGATCATGTCAGCCTTATCAATCGTATCAGTAACCCTGTAATTCATACCCTTCAGGACACTCGCTATCCTCTCAGAATCATTCTCATTCATCTGACAGCCGAAGGTCTCTATGAAAATATACTTTTCTTGTTTATCTACTTGTATTTCCATATATCAAATTTATAATGAGATTTTTCCAATTATTAAGGGTCTCAAAATTGTATTGACATAAATCAAAAACTTCACATGCTGTCATTCCCGCAATCTTTAAGCGGGAATCCAGAGTCTTTCTGTTGTAGCCGGTATCACAAAAGACGCTGGATGCGTCCCCGAATGTTTCTATCGGGGATAGAAACATTCGGGCATGACAAATCGGCTGGTTAGATTTAAAAAGCTAAAAGAATGTAGTTAGTATTATGAGACCCTTTATATTAGTCAACCCTTGACAAATTATCTGCAAGGGTCAGCTATGTCAAAGACAAAGCTGACTGTGTTTTAATCAGTAAAACACATAATTTGTCGAGGGTCAAGCCCAACGAAGCCCAACGAAAGGTTTAAGAGCTTGTTGAAAAACTCAACAATCTCTGATTACATCCCGACTATTAAGGTTGAGGCTGAGGATTTCCTCAACCTTAGCCTTAAACCCATCCTTATTTCATTTTCTGCGCTTCCTCATACCATTTATCAAAATGGTGTTTCACTAATAGTTTAGAAAACTCTGAATTCTTATTGATTATCTCATAGACAACTGTAGGGGTTGCTGCCTCGAAGCCCTTGAATATTACCTCTCCCACCTTACAAAATATCTCTACGCCCTTAATCCCTTCTGTTATAAATACGCCGAACCATAATTCTAATTGCTTTCTAAACGGAAAAAAAAAGTTATTCTGAATCTCTCTGTCTAATTCAGATACCTGCACTTCGCGCCTGAAAAAGAAACTCCTTCCTTTACTTTCTTTAATGTATGCCTTTAATGCCTCTTCACTCAATGCCTGCCCCTTATTATATATATCGCTTGTTGTGCTGAGAACTCTCAGGGATGAAAGGGTTTCTCCAGAAGCAACTCGGCCAAGGTCTTTATAAAATTCCTGAGCGAGCATTTGAGCAAGGTCTCTTGCCTTAGATACATCCTTACGCGCAACTATCTCTTCCAATCGGTCATCCAGGCTCGAGGGCATCATAAAACCATATGTCTTACTGATATGAACATCGAATGGGCACGAAAGGTTTGGATTGTGTCTCCGAAGCCTCTCTTCTTCAAGCAGTCTCTCAATCTTTGCCCTTACTATATAACTCCGAGATGTGCCGCGCGCTGCCTCATTTATCTTCTCTCCAATAGCCACTGTCACCTCTCCCCACAAGCTATCTCTCATTGCTATGATTTCAGCCTTACTTCCATAGGTAATAAAAAGTCCTGCCTCCATTTCCTGCCCTATCGCAGCCTCTAATTCCTCGCTATATGCCTTCTCAAGTCTATGTTCTTTTTCTTTAAGCTCCATTACCTTTGCCTCTAACCCCTTTTTTCCCATCGTTATAGCCTGGTCCACCTCAGTAAGCTCCTTTACAATATCTTCCTTCATCGCTTCAAAATTTTTATGAATATTGCGAATAAGCTCTTCCTCCATAATATGCGGAACCTTCCTCTCCAACTGCTCTTTATACCGTTTCATAATCTGTCGGATATCCCCGGCAAGGGCAATAAGATTTGACACCCCCCCGGAAAAGACAACTGCATCGCCTAAAAGATTGTTTAACTTTATGCTCTTTTTATTATCTGCCAAACCAGACAAGGAAGAGCCATATCTGCTTGCAGCGCTAAGGATAGGCTTATAAAAGTTTGATTCCATGAAATCTGCCATAGCAATTTCCTTGGACCTGAATGTCTTGCGTGTGAAATCCTTCATATCTACAAAGAGGTGCGCTTCTGCCTCAACCTCAAGCTCCTTCAGGATAGCCCGCTCATCCGTTGAAAACCGATATATCCTCCCCCTGTCATACTCCATCTTCAGTATCTCGCCGGAAAACTCACCACGCCTGTCTATCATCATCTCCCGCATGGAGCTTATAAATCGTTCCATTTCCTCATCAAATTTATAGGCGATAAAACCCCCTATGATGTCAGCAATTGCCTCATCTTTTTTCTTGCTTATCCCAAGCCAGTCGCTGATTGATGATTTCTTAGCCGAATTTACAAACTCCATTATCTCGGCAATCTTCTCTAACCTCCCAACATCCTTTGGAAATTTTTGCCTTATCTCATTAAATCCTTCCTCAAGTTTCGAGGCTGCCTTAGAATCAGTAAACAACGCATGGATAAGCCTGTTGTCAAGATATAACTCGGCCAGCCAATTATGGACATCTATTCCAGCTATATCATAATCGAGGAGATAATCGCCAATAAGCTGTCTCGCTGCATTTATGGTAGAAAGCCCAAAAAACTCTTTAGCGAGAGAAGTATTTCTCCTGGCCCCATTTTCTACAATAGCGATAATATCAGAAAGACTATTGCCCTTTGAAACCGCATTCTCATACAATGACTTGAGACTTGAAACAATATTTTCTTGTATCCCGTATGGATTCAAATCGCTATTGATAATATTTCCCTGAATAGTAAAAAAACTTCTTGGCGTAAAATACTCTTCAAAAAGACCTTCTGACTCAGGCAGACCATAAGACTTCAACATCTGTTTTAACTCATATGCTACAGCCTTTGCAGCAGCCTTAAAGGCAAAGTAGTGAGCAAGCGCAACTATTTGATCTAACCTCTCATAACTTAAACCCTTTATCTTAGTAGTTCGTATAATATCCTCTTTCTTTTTCCTGGTAATGTTTATTATAGCTATTATTGCCAGAAAGGAGGTGCGCTCCATGCGCTCCAGCCGAATCTCCTCCAGCATGGCCTTGCTTATTATACCCTTAACCAAAATATAATACGCCTTCCCATAGCCATTTGGCGCAAGCCATGCCTTTAATATTCCGCTATCCATGAGAGGCGTGGTAGTTAATATATCGCGTGCAATATTTCTTTCAGGAGAATCTGGCAGGAAAAAATCGGTTCTGTAAGTTTTCTCAATAAGACCGGTTTTAGCGTCAATGGGTGAAGGAAGGTTATCTTTTATGTTAATAGGCGTACCTGGTTCAAATCTTTGTTTTAGAAACGTTGTTAATGTAAGTATAGATTTTTCAATCGCAGTTTCATCATCGCCGCCAAAGATATATGGTATCTTCAAATCCTTGATAGATTCTCCGAGGCGGAATCTGAGATGAGAAGGCTCAAGAATCCATAATTTGCCTGTCTTCAGGTCAAACCCCTTCTTGAAAATAACATCGAAGAGTTCGAGCCTATCTTTTACAAATTTATTTGGGGTGTATGTTGACATAGAAAAGATTAAATCCCAATGTCAAAATCCAAATATCAAATCAATTCTTTGGCATTTGAGCTTTGACATTTGACATTTGCGAAAGAATTCCCTCAAAAACACCTCTGCCATCCTCTCCTCCAAGTATTGACTCACATGCCCTCTCAGGATGCGGCATGGTGCCAAAGACATTGCCTTTTTCATTAATGATAGCTGCGATATTGTTGATAGAACCATTTGGATTGGCATCTTCTGTCATCTGGCCATTTGCATTAACATACCTGAAAATTATCTGGTTATTGTCCTCAAGTCTCTTTACAGTCTCAGCGTCTGCAAAATAATTCCCATCTGCATGGGCAATTGGCATACTCAGGACTTCACCTTTTTTGTATGCGCTGGTAAATACTGTCTCATTATTTTCTACTTTAATATGAACAGCCTTACATATAAATCTTAAGTCTCTATTCCTCATAAGAACCCCTGGCAAAAGCCCAGCCTCTGCCAATATCTGAAAACCATTGCATATCCCGATAACAAGGCCGCCTCTTTTTGCGAACATAATCACATCATTCATAACAGGCGAAAATCTGGCAATGGCCCCGGTTCTTAAATAGTCTCCGTAGGAAAACCCTCCGGGAAGGATAATGCAGTCATAACCATTAAGGTTTGTATCCTTATGCCAGATGTATTCTGCATGCTGACCAAAAATATGTTTTGCCGCATGGTAACAGTCATGGTCACAGTTGGAGCCAGGAAATACAATAATACCGAACTTCAAAAAAACCTCCAAAATGCCGTTGTCCGTGACCGTGAAAAACTGACTCTTGAATCTTTTTGTTTTTACGGACACGGAACACGGACACGGTTCACGGTCTCATTCAATCTCCACCCTGTAATCCTCAATTACAGTATTAGCCAAAAGCCTTTCACACATCTCCTTAAGTCTATTTTCAACGCCTTCCTTTGATGAGCTATTAAGCTCAATTTCGATGAGTTTACCAATCCTCAAGTTCTTGACCTCGTGATACCCCATTGATTCCAGCGCATTACCTACAGCCTTCCCCTGCGGGTCAAGAACGCCTTTCTTTAAAGTTACATAAACCTTAGCCTTCATGAGTTTCTCCTGTTTTGGAGCAAGGCAACCATGTTGCCGTGCCTTTACGCCGACACGGTCGGCTCGCTCCATACTACCTTCCCGCCAACTATTGTCTTTACCACCTTTCCCTTCATTTTCCAAGTATCAAACGGTGTGTTTTTACTCTTTGATTTTAGTTTTTTACTGTCAACGGCCCACTCCCTATCTATATCAAAGATAGCTATATCTGCATCATCTCCAACTTTTAATGAACCCTTTGAATCCAGCCCAAGCAGCCTTGCTGGATTTGATGATAACCTTTTTACCAATTCTGATAAGGAAATAACATTTTCAGCAACAATCTTTAAGCACAGAGGCAACGCAGTCTCTAATCCTACAATGCCATTGGCTGCCCTGTCAAATTCAATATCCTTTGAAACACTATCTTGCGGCGCATGATCTGTTGCAATTACATCTATTGTTCCGTCTTTAAGCCCTTGCTTCAGCGCCTCAATATCTTGACCGGTTCTCAGCGGAGGATTCATCTTTGCATTCGTATTATAACCAATAACAGCCTCGTCTGTAAGCGTAAAATGATGCGGTGTTATCTCTGCTGTAACATTTACTCCCCTTTTCTTTGCGACCCTTATAAGCTCAACAGCGCCTTTAGTGCTTACATGGGCAATATGCAATCTCGCTCCTGTAAGCTCTGCCAAGAAAATATCTCTTGCAACCATAATAGCTTCGCTTGCACTCGGGATGCCCTTAAGTCCAAGCTTTGTTGCAACAAAACCTTCATTCATTGCCCCTTCAGAAGAAAGCCCTGTATCCTCACAGTGACTAATAACTAATATGTTAAATTGCTTTGCATATTCCATAGCTAATCTCATTAGCCCGCTATTCATCACAGGTCTGCCGTCATCAGAGATTGCAACGCAGCCAGCCTCTCTTAATTCCCCGATTTCTGCCAATGTTTCTCCTTTAAGGCCCTTGCTCACAGCGCCAACTGAACATACATTTACAATACCTTCCTCCTGAGCCTTCTTCAGTATGTATCTTGTAACAGAGGCGTTGTCATTGACAGGCTCTGTATTTGCCATACATGCTATAGATGTAAAGCCCCCTGCTGCTGCTGCCATTGTCCCTGTCTTGATAGTTTCTTTATACTCATAGCCAGGCTCCCTTAAATGGGTATGCATATCAATAAAGCCAGGGCAGACAAGAAGGCCAGCGGCATCTATGACAGTCCAGTCATCTTCAATAAAGGGTTCAAGGGTTCCAGGGTTCGAGGGTTCGAGTTTTCCCCCCTTGACCCCTTGACCCCTTGACCCCTCAAACCCTTTAACAGGTTTTACAGCAGCAATCTTTTCACCAATTACATAAATATCAAATAGGCCATCCCTATCATTTATCGGGTCAATAACCCTACCGCCTCTAATCAGCAATCTATTCACGGCTGCCTCCCAGTAAAAGATAAAATAGCGCCATCCTCACAGCTACGCCATTTTTAACCTGGTCTAAGATAAGGGAATATGGACCGTCTGCAATCTCTGGCGAAATCTCCACACCTCTATTTATTGGCCCTGGATGCAATATAACCACATCCTTTTTTGCCGTTTCTAATTTTTTGCTGTCCAGACCAAATAGCCTTGAATATTCTCTAATGGTGGGAAAAAGAGGCACTTCATGTCTTTCGAGCTGGATCCTTAACATCATGATTACATCTGCATTTGAAATTGCATCTTCAATGCGATTACTCACACTGCACCCTATATTTTCTATGCCAGAGGGCATCATAGTTGGCGGACCAACAACTGTAACCTTTGCCCCAAGTTTCGTGAAGCCATAGATATTTGAGCGAGCAACCCTGCTATGCGCTATATCGCCGACTATTGTAATATTCAAACCCTCTATCTTTCCGAATCTTTCCTTAACTGTTAACATATCCAAGAGGGCCTGGCTCGGATGCTCATGACTGCCATCTCCAGCATTTATGACAGAGCATTTTACATATTTAGCAAGTATTTCAGGCGCTCCGCTTGAAGGATGCCTCAAAACAATGCAATCAGGATTCATGGCCTCAAGATTTTTTGCCGTATCCTTTAATGTCTCACCCTTAACAACGCTGCTCGATGATGTAGATATATTTATCGCATCAGCGCTCATCCTCTTCGCGGCAATCTCAAACGATGTCCTTGTCCTTGTAGAGGCCTCATAAAAGAGATTTATAATAGTTCTGCCTCTTAAGGTAGGCACCTTTTTTATATCCCTTTCAGACACCTCTTTGAACGATTCGGCAGTGGAAAGGATAAGCTCTATCTCATCTTTTGAAAGTTCTTCAATGGAGAGTATGTCTTTTCTTTTAAGCCTCATTCATGTCTCCGCCACCGTCACATCATCCACCCCATCCGTCTCCCGTAAACGAACCCTCACCTCTTCCTGCATGGATGTGGGCACATTCTTGCCAACATAATCAGGTCTTATGGGAAGTTCTCTATGTCCCCTGTCAATCAAAACAGCCAATTGAATATTAGCAGGTCTGCCAAAATCCATTATTGCGTTCATAGCAGCCCTGATAGTCCTTCCTGTGAACAAGACATCGTCAACGATAATAACCTTTTTGTTGTCAATAGAAACAGGGATATCTGTCTCTTTTAACGCAGGCTGCTCCTGCTTCATGCCAATATCATCTCTATAAAGCGTTGCATCAATACTGCCAACAGGCGCATCAACACCTTCGATTGTTTTTAATATATCCTTTAATCTCCTGGCAATATGAACACCGCGTGTCGGTATGCCTAATATAACAACATCTTCAATGCCCTTGTTTTTCTCAATGACCTCATGGGCTATCCTGGTAAGCGCCCTCTCTATGCCTTTTGCATCCATTATATTCTTCTTCATAAATTTCCTTTTATGACCGCCTATGCAATATTAAAAATCTCTTTTGCCTTCATCTGCGCAATCTTTTTTTGTAATCTGCGTAATCATCTTTTTGCTCCCGAAATCCCTACTCATATTCACATTACCGTAGCGTTGCCCTTTATGGGCAACTGTTTTTCCTTGGGGATAAACCCCAACGCTACAAAAATCCAATTTTCATGCCCCTTTGTGAACTGAAAGCTCAATATGAGTTTGCTCCTAAAATACCCCTCACCCTTGCCCTCTCCCGCAAGGAGGCTGTGTCATAATCCTCTTTTTGTCATTGC
>MGQA01000117.1:0-18915 GCA_001797665.1 Deltaproteobacteria bacterium GWF2_42_12
CCAGACCTGTTACAATGTAAATTCTATTATGAGACCCTTAATAAAATATGTCTATACAATTATGGACTCCCTTATAAATAGCGGATTAGCGAATTAGTTTTTCTAATCTCTAATTCTCTAATCTCTAATTCTCTACCTCTTTATTTTCACCTGATACCCAATCGCCCTTCTTATAACCCTTGCTATATATGATTCTACCTCAGCCTCGCCATGCCATGACCTGGGTGTATTAATAGGGACAATTACAGGGATACCAATCTTTCTAACCCTTCTTAAAATCTCATCAGGCACCTTTGACAGAAGCCCCTCTTCAACAGCCAGAAGGCCATATTCGCCTTTAGTCACGATAGTGCGTAAAATAGACGTAATATCTTCGCCCTCTTCGACCTCTTTGATTTCTATACCTGAAAGGCGAAACCCCAAAGATATGTCAGGGTATGTGATGATAAGGATTTTGGACAAGCCGCTTCGCTCCATTGAAAACTGCAAAATGAAAAATGTAAATTTAAAATTTACATTTTAAAATCTTCAATTTGCAATAGAGTTTAGGCAATTCATAGAATTGGCTAAACTATAAGAAATCTTTTCACCTCAACAGCAGGTATATTAAATATTTTTGCCCTAACTATGAGTCTCAGATTTTTTATCTCCCTTATCTTCTCATAGATAAAACAGACTGCAACAGCAATGCTTAATGGTTCAATAATAGAAAGCCTGCATGTCTCTTCTTTTGTCAATTCTTCAAGCCTCTCTTCTAAAAAAAATGCCTCGTCATAGTCAATAGAACCAATTGCCTTTTTCCAATGCCTGTCTTTTATTGAATCTATAAGACCTTGCATAAGCTCTTTTTTATCTTTACTTGCAGCAAGTCTTAAAAAATCGTCTCTGCCTATTATATTCCCTCCTTCAAGAAAATAACTATTGGCGCTGGCAGGGTGCAACATCTCCCCAGATAGTTTTAAGAGCGTAGATACGTTTATACAATCTATCCTCTTTTTTATAAGGTGCTTAATTATCCTTCTGTTCAAGTCATTCCCGACCACTGTTGAAAGGCAGTGTTCATGTAAAAAAATATCGAGGGAGAGTTCAATTAATATCAGACGCCTTTCTTGCATATATTGCTTAATAACAGCCTTTATCGGTCTTGCATACGGACTCCCCCATGTAGAAAGGAGATTAAGGATGTCTTTTATACTCTTCTGCTGATTTAATTCCTTGAGGGCTGTCTCATCCATTTCACCTGCAGGTATCAGGATAGATATGCTTTCATCAGGTGGAATGCCTTTATCTCTTGCCCTTAATATGGCCTTTAGATTATACACCTCCCATATGGACAATATTGCCTGAAGCATTGTCCTTGCAGAAGCAGGCGTATAAGACCACAATCTATTAAACGTATTTACAAGGCTTCCTCTAAGGCCTCCATCCAGGACTTCGGCTTCATTCTTATATCTTGATGCCGCTATTTCTATGTCCCTTGCGTAAACTGTGTCTTTAAGGTGCGTTATCAGGCTTTCAATATCTGCTAATCTGATAAGGGTATCGTATTCATCTTTATCAAAGAGTTCACCCTTCCATGCCCTTATTCTCGCATTAAGATAGCTTAAGTCCAAGCCGCCTCGCTCCAATGAAGAATGCAGATTGCGAACTTTAAATTGAAAAATGAAAATATCCTTAATTTTGCATTTTGCATTTTACAATTTGCATTTTTCATTGAATAATATTTTATCAATCATTGATACTATCTCTGGTCTTGCCTTTCCTAATCTCGAGTGAAGTGTGTTTAGAATACTATATCTCTTATCTTTACTTATAATAATAACACCCGGAGACATATTTCCTTCTTCATCAATAATTTCGTAATTAGCATCCTTAAAGCCTTTTAAAAGCGGCGCATCTTCTTTTGCTACCCTTATAACACCTTTTTCTCCTTTCATATAAATATGCCAGGTGTCTAATGCCTCTCTTAACAACTTCTCAAATATCTTCGGATAATCTTTGGCGCTGCGCAATCCCTCTATTTTGTCATACACAATATCAAAAACTCTTGATAGCACAAGATTCCTCTCCTTAAGTGTGGCCTCATTTGCATACAATCGTGCATTCGCCATCATCCTTGTTCTTTCAGAATGCATATGGAGTTTTGTATTCTCAAATTTCTCTTTCATGAGCCTTTCCTGGTCTTCGATTGCCGCCTTTGTAATAGCATCTGCCTCTTGTCTGGCATTTTCAAGAATGGCAGTGCACTCCCTTTTTGCATCCTCTTCAAGGGCTTTTAATAATTCTTTCTCGCTCATATGTTTTGGAATTACACAGATTTTAAAAATGCAATTACACAGGAATGTCATTGCGAATGAAATGAAGCCGAAGTTGCGAGCGTAGCGAAGCAAACCCGATCTTTTTCATGACGAGATTGCTTCGTCGCTGCGCTCCTCGCAATGACCTTTCGGGTCAGATTGCCACGCCCTCAGGGCTCGCAACGACATCTCTGTAATCAGTCATTCGTAATCTGTGTAATCAATCCTTTCTTTAAGAGAGGATAAGATAGGCTATCACAAACCCGAGTATCACCATCGTTTCCGGGATAGCTATCAAGATAATCACAACACCGCTTAGCTCAGGTTTCTCTGCAACAGCCCCGGCCCCTGCAGAACCAATTCTACTCTGGGCCCATGCAGTTGCGAGCGCTGGAATTGCTATAGCAAGAGCAGCGGCTAACGCAATAAGTCCTTTTTCCATATACACCTCCGAATTCAGTTGATTAGAGAATTGGTGGATTAGAGATTAGAAAACCTAATTCACTAATCTTAATTCTCTACTTCACTAATACAAACGCATTAAGTATTGTTACATTGTCATTGCGAGCAAAGCGAAGCAATCTCATAGTTTGAGGGGATTATGGAGCCTGTTCCGATCCGCCTCAGGCGGAGAGGAATCTCCATGTTTGCTGAATCTGCTGCAAGCAACAGGAATGCATGCTCCAAGTTTGCTTCGGCTTCGCCTCGCAACCGCTCTGCTCCTCGTAATGACACATTATTTAATGCGTTTGTATTAATCTCTAATTCTCTGATTTATTTGCCTGTCTTTTTAAATGGTTCATATCTTCTGCCGCCTGGCTGATAGAATTTACTGAAGAATTCTACATAGTGGAGTCTTAATGACTGTATAGTTGGGCTGAGTATACCAAGAAAAATATTTATAATATGAATCATACCAGCTACAAGTATTCCAAGTATTGCATTGCCTGCTAAGCCACCCAGTTTATTAGCCACAATAGCCAGCACAACGGATGCGGTTCCAATAGCCATTATACGGGCATAGGAAAGGATATTGCCAATTGATTTTATAGCCTCTAATGGGCCAATAATGCCCTCAACTATTATAAGGATGATAAAGGTTGCTATCATAATTAAAACACTCGGCGTAATCATTTCTTTCGGAAGATAGTCTGCTAAAATAGCAAGTATTATTATAATAGAAAATAATAGTATCAACATTGATGCCTTAGCGAGAGCCTCTTTGCCCTTACCCCTGTGAATATAATTTACTATCGCGAGCATAATCCCAAGGGTCACATGGCCAAGACCAATGCCAATAGCCAATATGAGAAAGACCCGCATAGCCTTTAATCTGTCAAAGATTATCGGATGAAGGATTCCAAACCTCTCTCCTAAATCCCCAAAGAATTCACCAAAGAGTATTCCGAATATCATTGCAAATAGACTTGAAATCATAAAAACTGAGGCGAGGTTGAATATATATTCATTTGCCTTGAACCGTTCTTTGAGATAGAGGCTTAAACCAAAGAGGATAGCGCCATATCCAATATCGCCAAGGATGAGCCCAAAAAAGGTTGGGAAAAATAATGCAAGATACGGCGTGGGATCTACAGAACCATATTTGGGCGGTGGAAGCACTTTCAGGAAAACCTCAAACGGTCTTAAAAGTTTTGGGTTTTTTATACACACAGGAATTAAATCTATCTCATCTTCGCGTATCTCCATCTCGCGAACCATAACCCTGTCCCCAAATTTATTTACGATGGCGCTTGAGAGGATATTAAAGGTATCTTTTGGAATCCATCCAACTATCACAAAGGTAAATCTCGTATGAGCGCAATATGCAAGGGCTGTTAGTTCATCAATCGTATCACGCAGAAGCCCCATCAAATCTTCAAGTGTTTTATACCATTTCTCAGATAACTGCTTTAATTTATTGTCAATATCGTCTATCAAAGCTGGAATCTCTTCCCTTCTTCTCACCATGCCCTTGAGCGCATCAAATAGTGTCATATCAACATATTTTTCCGGAAGTTTTATCTCTGATATTGCCTCACTTGATATAAGGGCTTTAACCTGCGCATCATAATTTTTGGGATAGGTAATGACGACCCCAATCATATCTTCATCAATATCCTTTATAAAAAGCTGGTATCTCCCTTCTGTAATACGGTCTATCTCAGTTTCAAGCAAAGGTATAACACCCTCTTTTGTCCTATCAATTGTAATACCCATGGTCTCAAACTGGTTAATGCCCTTTAATTTTGCCACAAGAGGCGCAATGCCCTTTAATATCTTTTCGTATTTTTCAATGGATGCCATCTCTTCTGAAAACTCTGCCCTTCCAGCCTGCAGCCCCCTAACCTCTTTCTCCAATATGTCTATTTCATGAAGAAAGGCATTCGAGTTGATATCTGCCAAAAGAATTGGCGATAAAATATCTTCCCGTTCGATTGCCGGTAAGAGCATACATATGCCCTTAATCCGCTCCAGTATCTTCTCAAGCCTTTCTTTCAGTAAAACCTTTTCCCTTTCAACAGGCTCTCTTTTAAGGTATGTATCTTCGAGGGTGATTCTCCTTGGTATGCTTTCAATATGAACAATACCAAGTTCATGAAGCGCCTTTATTACCTCGTCCATCAGGCCCTTTGAACCGATAAGTTGTATTTTGCTCATTACTTTAATCATAGAAATATGTCTAAGACATAAGGTGTGAGACGCAAGGTTTATGGTCTAAGAGCTTGTTGAAAAACTCAACAATCTCTGATTACATCCCGACTATTCGGGATGTTGATGGCTTTTTCAACAGCCTGCTAATCTGCGCCTCACAGCAAACGATCTATAACCATAGCAACTATCTTATCAGAGTTCTTTTCTGCCAAAAGCCTCAACGCCTCACTATTTTTTACAGCCTCTTTCTTAATTATCTCAACCTCTTTAGTTATTTTTTCTATCTCCGCTTGTTTATAATCTTCAACCATCCTTCCAATTTCTTTTAACTTAGCCAATCTTATATCTTCTACCTTGCGCAAGGCATCTTCCTTAATCTTGGCTGCCTTTTCCCTGGCGTCTCTCAGAAGACCCTCAAGCTCTTCCTCCTTGTTCTTTAGCGATTCCATTACCTCTAATTCGCCCATCTATTCCTTCTCCTCTCCCTCGTCCTCTTTTGCCTTTTCACCTTCTACCGAGTATTTTTCATCTGCCCATTTCCCCAGGTCAATAAGGCTGCACTTCTCCGAACAGAAAGGCCTGAATGGATTGCCTTCCCATTCGCTTTCCTTATTGCATATAGGACACTTAACCTTCATAGGAAGCTCCTAATGCAAAACATAGTTGCAATATGTAATTTACTGGTTGCGAGACTTGAAACCTAAAGCTTGTAACTTTTATTTTGAGCTTTGACTCTGCCTTAGACAGATGACTCTTTGACACTCTGTAAAAGATACGCCTCTATAAACTCATCCAGTTTTCCATCAAGCACAGGTTCAACATTTCCAGTTTCAAATCCTGTTCTATGGTCTTTTATCAACCGATATGGCTGCATTACATAAGAGCGAATTTGGCTGCCCCAGGTAATCTCTTTTTTTTCCTTATGAAATTTATCCATCTTCTCTTCCTGCTCTTTAAGCTTCTGATCATAAAGTCTTGACCTGAGTAATTTCATTGCCAGCTCTCTATTCTTATGCTGACTTCTCTCAGCCTGACACTGAACAATGATGCCTGTAGGGATATGTGTTATCCTTACTGCTGTTTCTACCTTGTTCACATTCTGGCCGCCTGCTCCGCCTGCCCTGAATGTATCAATCTTGAGTTCAGCATCTTTTATATCTATCTCAATATCATCCTCAATCTCAGGATAGACAAATACAGAGGCAAAGGATGTGTGCCGCCGCTGATTCGCATCAAAGGGTGAAATTCTCACAAGGCGGTGCACCCCCACCTCTGCCTTCAGATAACCATAGGCATATTCACCCTCCACGGTAAAGGTGGCGCTTTTTATGCCAGCCTCTTCACCTTGCTGATAATCAGCAACTTCCACTTTGTAGCCCTTTTTCTCAGCCCATCTGGTATACATCCTCAAGAGTATCTCTGCCCAGTCCTGCGCCTCTGTTCCGCCAGCGCCTGGATGGATAGATACTATGGCGCTGAGCTTATCATGCTCTCCACCGAGCATCCTCTGGACATCCAGGTGGTGCAGCCCCTTTTCTACTTCTGAAAGTTTTTCTTCTGCTTCTTTTGCAGTCTCAGGACTATTTTCTGATGCAGCAAGCTCCAGAAGTACAGATGCATCTTCTAAAGCCTTTTCTATATCACCGACTAATGCAATCTCTGCCTTCAGCGCTGCCTGAGATTTGAGAAGTTTCTGAGCCTCATCAGCCTTCTCCCAGAGGGCTGGGTCTGAAGCTGCCTTTTCGAGCTCTGCCAATTTTTTCAGCTTTGATTCTATGTCAAAGATAACCTCTGAGTTCTGCCACTCTGTTTTGAAGTCCCTTCAGCCTTTCAAAAATTTCATCAAACATGTCGTTTTCCTTTCTTAATATACGTTTTTTCTAATACCAATTAACAGAAAAATTACAACCGCAATCAAACATCCTATTGCAAATATATCACCATACCTTGAATAAAATGTAAACCCCATTAGAGGGCTTTTTCTTAAATTATCCCCTTTTGAATGGCCGGGAAGCTTTCTGCCGGAAAATCCCTCTAACGGGGTAAACGATTGAGCATCCCTTATCTTAATATCCGCTGTTAAAGCCTCTTTTGTAAAAATACCGCTCTTGAGCTTAACCCTGCCGACTGGATCAATGACTCCACTTATGCCTGTATTTGCTGCCCTGACCAAAAACACCTTGTTTTCTACAGCGCGAAATACTGATTGTGAAAAATGCTGATAGGGAGCTGATGTCCTGCCAAACCAGGCATCATTGGTTATATTTATTAAAAACCCAGCGCCTTCTTTTACGAACCCGCGCGAAAGCTCAGGAAAGATTGATTCAAAGCATATCAATACGCCAAAGCTATTGCCATTAAATTCAAGGGGCTTAAGCCAATTTCCAGAGGTGAAGTCGCCTACACCAACCACCAGCTTGTGAATAAAAGGGAGATATTTTTTGAATGGAACATATTCGCCAAATGGGACAAGACGGACCTTATCATATCTTCCTGTGATTTCATTCTGTGGTGTTATGAGAAAAGCGCTGTTATAATATTTTACCTCATTACCGACACCAAGCCCGTATGCCGGACTCCCGGTAAATAAATGAGTATTCGTCTCCCTCGGCACATCAAATATCTGAGGGCCGAGATCCTTATCAGATTGAAGATAAAATGGAACTGCTGTCTCTGGCCAGACAAGTAAATCTACTTTATTCTTTGCTAATGTAAGACTTAAATTCCTGTAAATATCTACTGTCTCTTTTCTAAAGGAAGCATCCCATTTTCTGCCCTGGTCAATATTACCCTGGGCAATGCCAATCTTTAGAGTTTTCCAATCATAAGATATTTTATCTATCTGATTAATCCTGAATAAGCCATAACCCAAAACTATTATAAGAACAATAAGGATTACAAAACCTTCTTTGAAAAAAGGTGAAAGGGCATTACTCCTCACCTCCAATTTCTGATTTCTGCTTTTTAATATCCGACCTTTTATTGAAATAAATATAAACACATTAAACATCACCGCCAAAAACGATATGCCATATACGCCTGTAATGTCCGCAACCTGAATCAGTGAAAGAGATGAAGACTGGGAATAGCCCAGAAGAACCCATGGAAAACCTCCTTCAATTGCATTGCCTCTAATATATTCAAGACTTACCCAGTTTGAGGGAATGAATAAGAGTTTTAACAAAGAACTGCTATTTGATAATACTGTTGCACTTAGAAATCCAAATGCAGCATGAAAAAGGCTTAGAAATATGGCAAGCAAGAGAAGGATAAGACAGCTGGTAAAAAAGGGGATTCCGCCGTAATTAACCATTGAGTTTACCACCCAATAAATCGTCCCCAGAAAAAAGACAAAGCCCCAGAAAAAACTCAATAGAAATGCTTTACCCTTTCTCTTTCCCTCTAACACAAAAAAGAGAGGCACCATTCCTATCCAAGCAAAAATGCTTAAATCAATAGGCGGAAATGCAATGACGAGCATTGCCGCTGAGATTATGGACAATAAAATATCTCTATTCATCTTATTTTGATATCGCTGAAAATATATAGAAAATCAGGAAGGTAAAACCTGTTCCAAGAAGGGCGCCCAGAAATATTTCAAATTTCGTGTGGATGCCTGCTATCAAACGACTCTGGCTTACCATGATTGCCATAATAAAGGTAAGAAGCGTGATAACAGGGTCAAGGGATAATAAAACAACTGACGCCCAGAGGGAAAAGGCAACCGCAGCATGGCCGCTCGGCATACCGCCATGCAGCGGCGTGCCTTTGCCAAAATATGCCTTTGCTGCAACAACACTGATAAGCACTATGAGCAGTGCTACTATTGAAACATGTGCTGCAAATGTCTTGGCGGTCTGAAGGCCGAGTGAGAACGGCTCAACAAGATATTTAGAAAAGATGATATAGCTCATAATAAATACACCGATTGATGACATTAGAACAGCGCCTGCTGAGACATCCTTTGCCACCTTTGCAAGGGCATGATACCTTTTACCACATACAATATCTATAGTAGTCTCAATGGCTGTGTTTACAAGCTCAGCAAATAATAATATTACAATAGAAATGGAAAAAAGCACAAACTCTATTTCAGGGAGATTTAATACGAGGCTTAAGAGCAGCGCAACTGCGGCTATAGCAAAAAAATATCTTATATGGCGCTGGTGCCTTACTGCATAGATAATGCCCTCAATTGCGCAATTTAGGCTCTCGAACACATTTTTGGGTTTGACAAGTTCCTTATCTTCTTCCAATGCACACTCTCACATTTGCATTCTTCATTGTACATTTTGCAATTTACCCCCTGATAGAATCAATCGGGGGTTGCAATCTTTAAAAGTCTTTCCTCCTCTTTTCTCATCTTTAAGGCATCCTTATGTCCCTTTTCATGGTCATACCCGATAAGATGCAGGATACCATGAATCAAGAGCCTTGTTATCTCTTTATTCATTGATACGCCATTTTTCTTGGCTTGTAATTTTGCAGTTTCCACGGATATGACTACATCGCCTAAAAGAATCCCTGAACAGTAAGCATCCTCCCCCTTTATCCCCCTCTGGAGGGGGACAGACCCCTTTATCCCCCTGTGGGGACAGATTTCAAATCTGTCCCCAGAAAAGGGGACAGGGGGAGGACATTCACCGACAACGGACACTGGCAACAGCATTTCATACATGGGAAACGAAAGAACATCGGTGGGCTTATCTTTCTTTAGATACTGCTTATTCAGGTATTTTATTTCAGCATTATCAGTCAAAAGTATGCTCAATTCCACATTATGATATCCAATATTTTTTAGTATCTTCTTTGTCAGCCCCTTTATCAGCCTCAGATTCACCTTTACCTTCTGGCGATTTTGTATAAAGACCTTCAAAAATCCCCTCCTTGCTATGCGCCTCCTCAATAGATTCAGGATATTCAATCCTCTGATGGAACATGCCGCTCAGAGATCTTACAAAACTCTCAGACACAGCATCAAGGTCTTTCAGCGTTAATTCGCACTCATCAAGCTGACCATCTGCAAATATCCTGTTTATTATCTTTTTAACAATTGCCCGAATCTTTGCTGTCGTCGGCTCAGGAATGGTCTTTGATGCTGCCTCCACTGAATCTGCAAGCATGACAAGTCCAGCCTCTTTGCTTCTGGGTTTTGGTCCAGGATATCTGAAGTTTGCCTCATTTGCCTCATGAATCTTTATGCCTTCCACGCTCTTTGCCTTATGATAGAAATAACTTATCAATGATGTCCCGTGATGCTGTTGGATAATCTCGGTAATCTCTTCTCCCAACCTGTGTTGATTTGCGAGTTCAACGCCTTCATCTACATGGTCTATTAACACCTGTGCGCTCACCTCAGGGGTAAGGCTATCGTGTTTATTTTCACCCCGCATATTCTCTATAAAGTATAATGGTTTCTTTGCCTTGCCAATATCATGGTAATAGGCGCTGACCTTTGATAGGAGAGGATTAGCGTTTATTGATTCAGCCGCCACCTCCACCATGCTTCCGATAATAATTGAATGGTGATAGGTGCCAGGCGCTTGGAGGGCGAGCTCCTTGAGCAGCGGATGATCCATCCTTGCCAGCTCAAGATATTTTATATTTGTAGTATAGCCAAATATAAGCTCAAATATAGGCGCAACACCGGTAACAACCACCGCTGTTATCTGTCCGCCAATGAACCCGAATATGAGAGTGATAACGCCACCTTTTATCGACCAGTTTCCACTCAGTATGATGATACTTATAATTGCAAGAGCATTTATCCCGCCAAGTATAAGGCCAGCCTTTGTTATCGTAGCCCTTTGAGTTGCATGGCGAACGCCTTTTGCCGCCACGATTCCACCAATGAAGAAATATGCAGCAAGACCAAGATTACCTTCTAAGAATACCCCAGCAATAATACTTATCACTGCCGCAAAGACAATGGCAGTCTCTGAATTAAGAAAAAGTCTGACCAGCATTGGTCCAGCAGCCACCGGTAAGAGATACAGGTATGTGTAAAAAGGTATTAAAGGTAGGGCTGTCTCGATAGACTTTGCGACAAATAAAGATAATCTGACAATAATAAGAACAGTTACAAGTATAACACCCATCAGAAGTATGTCTTTGGGCGCTGAAGCAAATTTTCTTATATTCATTGCTGAGAAGGTATATGCTGCATAGAAAAGAATAATACTAAAAAGGAAAATACCAATAATAGAAGACAAAAACCGCTCACTGCGGGAACTCTCTTTTACTGCATCTATCTTTTTGAGCGTCTCCTCTGTAACCCTGTCTCCAGCCCTTATTATAATCTCGCCTTTTTTAATATCACCCTTTTCCAGCGCAATATTACGGTCAGCCACGATATTTATTGCAGCAACATCACCAACCATATAAGAGACCCCAAAAGAGGCAAACTGTGTAGAGAATAAAAGGGCTACAAAACCGCTGACTGCAATTGCAATCGCCCATTTCTGGAAAAGAGGAGACCGTATGGCTGCAACCGACGCCTCAACAGGCAGTTGCGGAGATTTTTCCTGCTTTGCATTCATTATCCACCCTCTCGTTCAATATCGCTGCTCTTCTTAGCCCTTCCCTCATATGCCTTAATTATTTCCTGAACCAAGGGATGTCTCACAACATCCTTTTCAGTAAAATAGGCAAATCCAATACCTTCAACGCCTTCCAATATCTTCTGGGCTTCTACTAAGCCTGAGGGCTTTGCGAGGGGGAGGTCAATCTGCGTTATATCGCCTGTTACCACTGCCCTTGAGCCTAATCCAATCCTTGTAAGAAACATCTTCATCTGCTCAGTAGTGGTATTCTGCGCCTCATCCATGATTACAAATGAGTCATTCAATGTCCTGCCTCGCATGAATGCAAGGGGCGCAACCTCTATAGTGCGTCTTTCTATTAGCTTGTCTGCCCGCTCATAGTCAATCATGTCATGGAGGGCATCATAGAGCGGTCTTAGATATGGGTCAACCTTTGCAGCCAAATCGCCTGGTAAAAAACCAAGCTTTTCTCCTGCCTCTACAGCAGGCCGCGTGAGTATTATCCTGTCCACCTCATTTTTAGAAAGGGCAGCAACAGCCATAGCCATTGCAAGATATGTCTTGCCTGTCCCGGCCGGACCGATGCCAAAGACAATGTCATACTTTCTTATCGTATCTATATATCTTTTCTGGGCCGGACTTTTTGGTGAGATAATCTTTTTCTTAAATGAGATATAGATAGTATCCGTAAAAATGTCTGTCAGGCGCACATCGCTTTCCGTCTCAATTGCCCTTATTGCATAATCTATATCAGTAGGATGGAGTGAATACCCCTTTTTTATTAACTCGCAGAGTTCTGCAACCAATTTTTCTGTCACCTGAATCTTTTGACTATCGCCGCGGATGGATAAGATATTCCCCCTTGTATCAAGCTTAACACCAAGCTTTTTTTCAAGACGCTTGAGATTCTCTCCAGCCTCGCCAAAAAGCGCAACTGCAATGGCATTGTCCTCTATCGTAATCTGCTTAAGGGTTTTTTCTTCTAATTTTAACAAGGTTTAACTCTTATTTGAGTTGATTAATACAAACGCACTAAGTATTGTTACATTGTCATTGCGAGCAAAGCGAAGCAATCTCATAGTTTAAGGGGATTATGGAGCCTGTTCCGATCCGCCTCAGGCGGAGAGGAATCTCCATGTTTGCTGAATCTGCTGCAAGCAACAGGAATGCATGCTCCAAGTTTGCTTCGGCTTCGCCTCGCAACCGCTCTGCTCCTCGTAATGACACATTATTTAATGCGTTTGTATTAGTGAATTAGTTTTTCTAATCATCTAATCTCTAATTCTCTAATTAGCTAACTTTTAAACTCCAATTCCTTAAACCATGCAACATCAATATCCGGAAATAGCTCGTCCCTTTTCTGGCACATATCAAGAAAGTTTTTATCATTCTGTGAAATATCTTTACCATCACCTTTTATTCTCGCTATCTCAGCAAGCCTCTTAAAATCCTCATAATGCCGAACGATCCTTGCCTCTGCATAATCCTTTGCAGCAAAGGTGCTGATGAGAAATTGCCAATCAGATGCCTGAAGTATGAGAAGCTCCCTGGCAGCCTGTTTCAAAATATCCTGGAGAAGATTGTCCTGTTTTTTATCGCCATATTTCCTTGCAAGTTTTATCATCTCTTCCTCTGCCTCATAGATATGCTTCCATGTCCACTGGTTCATATGATTCAACCATATCCAGTGATAACCGCCCTCCCCCCATGAGCCCTCAGGAAGAGAGATAACCTCGGCAGGCCTCTGTTTATCAAGATATTCGCCGGCAGTTACTAAATCTATGCTTCCATCAAGATGAACATTCTTTATTACCTTATAAAGCCACTCAGGCCCTTCAAACCACCAGTGGCCAAACAATTCCGCATCATACGGAGACACCACAATGCCAGGTTCTTTATTTCCCTTTTGATGTTCTTTTAAATTTGCCTTTATCAGGTCTTTGAAATGCTCAGCCTGTTCAGATAGCCGCGCCTGGATATTTTCAGGCACATACTCTTCCTTATCAGCAAGGTCAGCCTTTGCACCGGTGACCCTCCAGTATCGCAGCCCCCCTGGAAATTTCTTTTTATGGAAGTCAAGATAGTTTCCATCCCCTGGATAACCCCATTCACCACTCCATACTTGAAGACCTGTCTTTGGGTCTCTCGTAAACACAGCCACAGGCTTTTTGCCCTCAGTGGTGCCAACCCAATATGCCCTGTGAGGCGTCCTCTCCGTGGTCTCTGGCAATGGTTTATACTGCTCTGAAAATCTTGCCCACAGATTCTGGAGCGCCTCAAATCTATCAAGATATACACCGATTGCCTTTCCGCCTTTTAAAAGGTGCGAGTCTATAAAGAAATACTCTATATGATTCTCGCTTAAAAATTCCTCAACACCCTTCCTCTGATACGGCTCAACCTTTTTACCCATATCCACCGGGGGGGACCATTTATAACCGGGCCGGTATGCGCATTCTGGAAGCCATATGCCACGCGGCTGCCTTCCGAAATGTCTTTGATATGATTTTACTGCCTGCTTTACCTGAGCCTGAATACTGATATCCTGCGAGAGGAGAGGAAAATATCCATGGGTAGCTCCACAGGTAATGATTTCAATATGTCCCTGATTCTGGAGGTCTGCAAAGGCCTTTACAATATTCTGCTCATACCGTTCAACAAAATCCTTATAAATATTCCTGTAATAATCCTTCCACATCCTGGCAACCTTTGCGCAATTAGTCCGACCTAAGGTTTCGAATTCAGCAATATCTTTTCCGGCTGCCTCTAACCTGAAGCCAAGATATGTCTTAAACTCTGTTTTAAAGAATTGGCTCGACAACATCTCTGTGAGAACAGGCGTAAGACCTATGGTCACCTTGGGACTTATCCCTTCTGCAATGAGCCGATGAAAGACATTCAAGAGGGGTATATATGTTTCTGCTGTTGCCTCGTTCAGCCAGTCTGTCCCATGAGGCCATCTTCCGTGAGATAAGACATAGGGAAGATGGGAATGCAATACAAATGTAAATGAACCAAGTTTTTTCAATTAATTTATCGTCTCCTCCATAATAAAGGTGATAGTCAATTTATCATTATCATAACACTATGGCTTTTGCAATTCCAATTTTTAAATTAAATTATCTATGATAGCAAGAGACTACTACAGGGGTCACTATTTATGTCCGCAACGAGCATCAAGAACATTGATGTGAAGGAATTTGCGGAGAGGTTGAGGGGGAATATACTGCTCCCTTTAAGACTGGATACGCCTCTATTTATCTCCCATATCTGCTGCATCTGCAAAATATGCTATGAGATAGGCTACAAGGCTTATCAGATACAAGGCGCTGAAACCCAGCGCCATGGATGCATATTCTCCTATCCCACCCAATACTGCTCCGAAAATATTTGAACCGAGGTCAATATCCACTTGTTTGCTCTTTGCAAAGTAAGCGCCGAAAATGATAGCAGCAAAAAATATCGGGGCTGAAATAAGGGCAATAGCAATAAGCAACTTTGCTAACCAGTTTAAATTTAAAAATATCTCAAGCGGCAAAAAATAAAGAACAATGAGAGTGGCAAAGAGAAGCAGATAAAAGCTATTTATTCTTTTTATATCAAACCTATATACAAAAAGATTTGCTACCAGGATAGCCAAGAGTATTGCCGCAATCGTAACTGATACAACTGTTACAGTTGACCCGAAAAAAAGGGCATAGGTTGTTATGCTTTTTGTCTGCAGGAGCATAAAACCAAACCCCAACATAAAATATTTTAAACTGAAACCAGCGCTAGCTCTGGCCATGCCTTTCACAAAGAGGAAAGAAAGAATAGGGATAGCAGCAATCATGCTCCAATATTCCCGTGGTATGCCCTTCTTGGCGATGTAAAGAAAAGGCCAATCATCTGTGGGGTATTCAATCTCCTCCCCCTTATAATAGACCTTTTGAAAGCCATGGAACTCAGGTATATCCTTTTTAAGGCCGGGGCCCGCCAAAAAAATGACATTGGCTGTAAGCGGCTGTGACGGAACAAGGGTTATTGGTGATTCTTGAAATACATCCTTTAACATTAGATAGAACCTTACCCTAACCTCAGGTTTTGCTGCATTGTAATTTAATTGTAAAACGCCATTTTCGGTCAAAAGTTCTTTGGCCCTTCTAAAACTTTCAATGGTATAGACAAAGTTCTCTGTCCGTATATTGGACTTATGGGATAGAAGATACTGAGAGTCCAGAAATCCAAAGACAATCAGGTCATACCTTTTCTTTGTCTTGTGTAAAAATGCCCTTGCATCACCCACATAAACTTCCACCCGGGGATCCTTAAACGGCCTGTGAGGACTAAGCTCCCTGCCAAGCAGAGCAAAAACAGGGTCTATTTCTACCGCGGTTACTTCTCTAACCCCATTTCTCAAAGCTACTACAGCTTCATTTCCAGCGCCAGCGCCTAAGATTAAAACTGAAGAAGGTTTGAGAAAGATATATGGTACTTCATAGGGTGCTAATCTCTCCTGAAACCATGGCTCATTTTTTGCGTCAAAATTAAAGCTGCCAACCTGCGGATTGCCATTGGTTGTAAACATAAATCCCCCATCCGGTTTTTCCGAAAGCTTGTAGACCCTGATCTTACTGTAAGGCGACCATAATTCTGCTGTATAGCGCAAGGAATGAAATGAGTAAAGGAGAATAATCGCCAGAATAATGGCCACGCTGCTTATGGCTTTCATGCGATTATTTGAGTAGCGATATATCCACCATAGGAGCGGAACTAACAGCAAGGCAAACCATACCGCAGGAGAGGTCCAGAGCCAGCCCAATAATGCAAAGAGTATAACACCTGTCAGGCTGCCGGCGATATTGATAGAATATGCAGCAATGGGTTTAAACGGCTGCATGGCTCTGACCGTCTCCTGGCCAAAGGGAATAAAGTAAAACGCCATTGAAATGTAAGCAAATAATAATAAAATCGGTAAAGACACGGATTGAGCGTGAGAGTTTACCCAGGCTTCTGCCCAGATGGATTCATCCTTCATGGTGTAGTCTATGTCTATTCTCAGATAATGGTTAAAATAGAAAATCAGGCAGATGAGCGCCAATGTCGCTACAGGGATTAGCTCAATATAGTTTCTCTTAGTTTTGGAGAGCATGAAGCCTGTGCCCAGCCCAAGAAAAATGGCTATGAGCAGGGCATTTTTATAATAGGATATGAGGTAGATATTAGAAGGGATATATCGGATAAACGCCATTTCTGCAAAAAGCGTGAGGAAACTTATGAGAAATAAATCGAAGACTGCACGTCTGCTACTCATGTAGTTTCAACTATTCCTTTATCGCGTGCATTGTATATACTGATGGCCATTCTCCTTTTTTTTTCATGTTAACTGTTAACAGGGTGTTGAAAAAGTCTTTTAACTGTCTTTGCGAGCGAAGCGAAGCAATCTCGTAGTTAAAGAAATCGATGAGTTAGAGATTGCTTCGTCGTGGAAGACACTCCTCGCAATGACATTTCGGGCGTTTTTCCACAGCCTGTTAATTTATCGTAAAGTTTCCGTTGCTCATGTCTGAATAATTGCTGATTGTTGTGCTTGTGATTCTTATCTTATAATCAGTGCCAGCCGTCTGATTACTCGGAATCTTCCAACTGTAAGAGCCGGTCCCATTGCTTCCTATCGAAGTGTTTTTTGCGATAGTGCTCTTCACCACGTCGCCCTTAAGAAGCTCTATTTTTACAGATGAACCTGGATTGCCTGCGTATGTCCACCGAATGGTCTGCGTTGTTCCTCTTGCCCAACTCTCACCGCCATTGGGAACAGTTACCGTTATATACTGTGTAAATGTGGCGGTCACTGTTATATCAGCATTCATCGTCACAGTGCAAGCGCCTGTGCCTGAACATCCACCGCCGCTCCAGCCCGCGAAGAATGAGCCTGTGTTCTGAGAAGCTGTAAGGGTCACCGAAGTCCCATAATTATATGTCGCAGAGCAGCTTGCGCCGCAATTTATTCCGGCTGGGGAGCTTGTGACAGTACCGCTGCCTGTCCCAGCCCTCGTCACTGTCAGGTTGTACGCACTTATAGCGTAGGTTGCGCTGATGGTGTGATTGGCTGTCACATTACTGAAAGTATAGGTCGTAACAGCTCCTACAGACGAACCATCCACTAACACATCAGCCACACGGTATCCGCTATTTGGTGCAATCGTGAAGGTCTGATTGCTTCCGTAATTTACATTAATTGTCCCTGAAGGCGAAATGGTTCCATTGGCCCCTGCTGAAGCTGTTATGGTATAGGTGTTTATCGCAAAAGCCGCTGTTACTGCGCAATCAGCGGTAATCGGCCCTGTGGTATAGGTGTTGCCAGATAAGGTCCCGCCGCAACCGCTCACTGATGCTATGTGATAGCCTGTATTCGGCGTAACCGTGAAGGATGTGCTCGCATTGTAATTTATGCTCTGCGCTGTATTAGGGGTAATGCTGCCATTGGCTCCTGCAGAAGGGGTAACGGTATAGACGTTGATTGAAAAGGTTGCGGTGCAGGTCTTTGCCCTATCCATCAGAACATCCAGGGAATTAGCAGTGCCAGAGCAGTCACCTGACCAGATGGTGAAGATCGAGTTCCCATCCGGCGTGGCAGTCAGCCTGACAACCGTGGCCGGAGCATATAACGCACTGCAGACCGTTCCACAATTTATAAAAGGGGATGGAGTTTCTGAACTCGCCACAGTTCCGCTGCCTGCGCCATCTTTTGAAACTGACAGAATGTAAAGCCCAGCCGTATTAACATTCTTCTGAATCAGGTTGCCTTCTTCATCATAGATATACTCGAATGTTATTCCATTTTCATCTACTTCCTGTATCAAACGATTGGCGTCATCATAAGTAAAGGTTGTTGATTCAACAAAAGGGACAGCGACGGATAGTATTATAAATGCAAAAAGTATATAGCACACTGATACCTTAAGATTTATTTTTAACTGACTCATTTAGCCCTCTCATATTCTTTTAATATCGGAATCCAACATTTTACTATTACCTGCTCTGCATATTCATAGTATCTCCTTTGGTTGTTATTATCATACCAAAAGAGTTACCTAATTAGTGAGCAAGAACAAGTGTCCCCTTTCTTTAAACTATCCCTTATTAACCACTTATATGCTTACCGACTCGAACCGCATTTCCGCGGCGTAATTCTTCTGGAATTAAACCGGCAATGGTTTCACAGATATTTATTTTAGAATCAACGCCAGCCAATTTATTGGCGCAATTAATGGGTAAACCAAAACCGGTAATAGTTGCGCGTTTATCATTGCCAAATTCACCGTAAATTATCCTTCCTGAACATATACCAACGCCTAAATTCAATTCGTTTTTTAATGCTTCATAAATTTGCATACCACTTTTGCAAGCTCTTTCTCCGGCATTTTCATCTTGCTCATAAAGTC
>MGQA01000117.1:18922-19929 GCA_001797665.1 Deltaproteobacteria bacterium GWF2_42_12
GCCTATTACGTTCTTACCGCAGAAATTGTCTACACTGCCTTGATTGTGCATTATTTCTTGTGCGCAAATGGCATAATATTTGTTCATTAAAACCCCAACATATTGAAAACTATTTTGTTCTACAAAATTCGCAAAATCAAGAACTTCTGCAATCAAACAAACAGTCTCGTTTTCTTTTTTTAGATCTTGCGATTTAAGAGTATAATCACTGCCGATATATCTTGAAAAAATCTTTTTTAAATAATGCTCATTATTCATCTGTTACTTACTCACCTCCATATCTATTTACATTTTTCTCTTTTTCTAAGCCAATCTTCAATCATTTTTGTATCATCACCGCCAACTTCTTCTGGAAATATCAAATCGCCTAAAATAATACCAACTGTTCCCAGTCCTATTCTACCAGCCTGCCGCAAAGCAGCCTTACGTGCCAACTCCCTTGCTTCCAGATCTTTTAAAATAGAATATAACGCCCCCTCATTTAAATACTTTGACAGAGCTACTATTTGTTTCTCCATGCTTGGAACATGTTTTATGATTTCTTTAATTAAGTCATCTCTCAAATACAATCCGAGCGGGTCCGTAAAATTCACCGGATTATTCCCCACCCTCACATAAAAATTCACATCTCCACCGGCAAATCCTATAGGGTCTTCGCTTATGTATCGTTGGAGTTCAAAGCTGTAGTATCTATTTCTTTCATAGAGTAATCCAGTTCCATCATTTTCTCTCCCCACAAATTGAAACGGATTATCAGAAGATTCTCCAGAAATGGCGACACTGCCGAATGGGTCGTAGGCGTAGGTTGTTTTCAGAGCGCCAGTATCATCCGCCAATCCGATAACAGACCCTAATGCATCAGTTTTGTAGTGTCGTATGGTCCCATCTGCCATTATCCTCATCAAAGGCTCATCTATATTTAAGGTTCTGATGTAGTTCGTGGCTAACCCTCCCTGGATCTCCCGGGTAATATCCCATCCATCATACACATATTGTGTTGTAACACC
>MGQA01000118.1:0-2458 GCA_001797665.1 Deltaproteobacteria bacterium GWF2_42_12
TTCAACCCTGAAACTTGGCAGTCTGCCCGGAGATTACACAGTCAATGCCACATGCAGTGAATGCACAGAAGGCAGCCCCCAGACCTTTACCGCAACGGCAAAGTGTCCGGATGTGCCTCAGTATTATCAGGATGATTATAGTGACCCGTATGATGATTGGTGTAAATATACATATTATGATGCGGTTACGAAAAAAACAGTGACACAGAATACGACCTGCCAGTATGATAATGGCAATCTTCTTTCAGGTTATACGCAATATACAATTGCGGATAAAGGGTGCGCATTGTCAAGCATGGCAATGGTGATGGCAAGGTACGGGTATGGAAATTCGGCTTCGCCAGCGGAATGGAACGAGTTTTTGAAGGCGATAGGCGGATATTTTCCAAGTGGTGATGTTAAATGGGATGTGACGCCGATAATAAATTCACAATTCACTACGGATCTTTACAAAAAATCCGCAAATGATGATACTTCTTTATCTAACTCCCTTATGGATGATTATCTGAGTAAGTGTATGCCTGTGATAGTTAAAGTGAAAAACTGGTATAAAAAGAAAGACGGAACATTGGCTTGGAGGTGGCACTGGGTTGTTGTAACAGGAAGTTCCGGCAGCTATGCTATCAATGATCCCGGATATAAAGACAGAAAAAATCTTTCAGATTACAAAAACGAGATATATGCAATTCAAGTATATCAATACAACAATGGAGGTTGCCAATGAAAAACAGAATATTGAAAATAGTTATCGCTTTATTTCTTTCCTTTAGTTTAATAGATGGTGTTTGTTTTGCTCTTAAAGTAGGACCCGAAAATGCACAGATAGAATTTTATGGTGATGATGAAGGCGTATATACCATTATCACGGACCCGCAAGGCAGGAGAGTTGGTTATGATATCACGACAAAAAAATATATAGAGGAGTTCCCTGCGAGTTTTGGATTTTCTTTCAAAGACATTGATGAAGTCGGTAATGAAGTCGGTGGAAGAGATGAAATTAGTGATAAATTCAATGGCGGTGGTATGCTTAACCTTATACCCGGCACTTATACGATAGAAGTTATCGGGGTCAGTTTGACTACATATGATTTGGATATTGCAATTTCACGTAGAATCACGAGTGAAGGTTTTACGAGTTTTTCTTTTAACGGCATCATAGACAAAGACCTCACCAGCAAATTTGAGATGACCTACACCTCCGACCCGACTAAACCCGCTGGCAGTGTAGTCAGAGTAGCATCACCCTCCAGCCTCAAGCAGGACATTGCCCTGTCCAGAAAGATAGGCTGGATAGACAATGACGGCATAATGATGAGCTTTTACAAAAAGGCAGAGGCAATAGAAAAATCAATAAGCAAAGGTGATAAAACTACGGCAAAGAACCAAATAGATGCATTCATCAACGAGGTCAATGCCCAGAAAGGCAAACACATAACAGATAAAGCAGCACAGATACTTTTAGAAGATGCCCAATATCTCATGGAGCATCTATAAAGAATAAAGTTTTGAATAAGACTTGCCACTTTTGCCATCTTTCTCTCCCTTAAAGTATATAGGAATCAACTCGCAGATTACATATGCCCCTGCAGATGATGCCAGCGTAACACCAACAAACAGCGCAACAAGTTCTGATGGCCTTGCGTCTTCAACCCTTAGATTAGGCAGTCTGCCCGGAGATTACACAGTCAATGCCACATGCAGTGAATGCACAGAGGGCAGCCCGCAGACATTTACTGCAACGGCAAAATGTCCTGATGTGCCGCAGTATTATCAGGATGATTATAGCGATGATTATGATGGGATATGCAAAGATTATGAAAATCTTACTTCTTCAGGAAAGCCAGGAGTGAAGACCTGCGCTCTTGGTGATAAGACATGGACGATTGCAGAAAAAGGGTGTGCATTGGCAAGCATGGGAATGGTGATGGAGAGATATAAATACCCAACTCCAAATACGCCCGATAAATTGAATGATATATTTATTAAAGACATAGCTGGATATGATAAAAAAGGGAGCGTTAAATGGTATGCCCCTAATGTAATTACAGGATATGGAATACAATACCAATATGATCCTACCCATTTTGGCAAAGGAGAAACTTTACCAAAATCCTTAATGGATAACTATCTTGGTAAATGTATGCCAGTCATAGTGCGTGTAATTAACCCACATACACATAATCCGCAACATTGGATTGTAGTAACAGGAAAGGTTGACAATGATTATACGGTAAATGATTCTGATTTGGCAAATAAAGACCTTAAGTGGTTGTCAAAGTATGGTGATATATACGATATTCGGGTTTATAAAGATCCAAAAGGAGGTTGCCAATGATTAGTAACATCAGAATATTAACGGGCTTTTTTATATTTGTATTCTTGTTTGGGCATTCACAACTTGTTTTTTCTGAACCAAGTATACAGATAAATTCAACAGCAATGGATGGAAAGGGTGTTT
>MGQA01000118.1:2491-12368 GCA_001797665.1 Deltaproteobacteria bacterium GWF2_42_12
TCGGTTACGACCCGACGATTGATAAAAAATACAACGAATTCAATGCTGGGTGGACTATCTCTGGATCTGATGAAATTGAAGGCTTCGAAGCTATGTTTCCACCAATAAACGGTACTTATACGATAGAAGTTATAGGAAGTAGTTTAATGGCATTTTTTATAGACATCTCAATTTACCGTGAAATTGCTGGTGAGGGACTGCCGAGTCTTGAAGTAAGAGGCGTTACCGACAAAGGCATCACCTCCCAATTTCAATTCACCTACAACTCCGATCCAAGTAAGCCCGCAGGGAGTGCGGTCAGAATTGCCACCCCCTCCAGCCTCAAGCAGGATATTGCCCTGTCTCGTAAGATAGGCTGGATTGACAGCGACGGCATCATGATGAGTCTGTATAAAAAAGCTGAGGCAATTGAAAAGTCGCTTGCTCGGGATGATAAGAATACAGCAAAAAACCAGTTAGATGCCCTTATTAACGAAGTCAATGCACAGAAAGGAAAACATATAAAAGACGAGGCAATCAAGATATTATTAGAAGATGTGCAATACCTTATGGAGCATTTATAGACAAAATCCTTGCAAAAAAATATTCTCCCCTGTCCCATTTATCTTATGGCATTGCCACATCAGTATAAAAGGCTTACCTATCAAAATCCAAATGTCCAGTTGAATTTCCGGCCATGTTGCATTTCAAGCTCAAAATTTCAGTTTTCCTACAATGTGACTTAAGTCACAGACTGGCAATCCTACCAGTGATAGATTAGGCACAGGAACGCCTTCTGTCTCCGCATAAGTGTGGAAAAAGTTTAGAAAAAGCTTGACAAAACGAATCTCAAATGTTATTGAAATCCAAAAGTGTGTCTACAGAAAGGAGGTCATATAAGATTGAAGAAAAGGAAGAGATTTTTTACAGTTTTTATAGTACCACAAGATCCTTCCAATATTAGGAAGTTTAAACTTTCTAATAACCTCTTAAAGGTCTTGCTTGTCTTTGGTAGCCTTTCTTTTGCAGCATTTTCTTTTGTACTTTATGACTACACGAATCTGAAATTAAAGACTCATGAGCTTAATACATTGAGGAAGGAAAATGCCGAGCAGAAGATACAACTTCAGACATTTGCAAGCAAGATGTCTGACGTCGAGTTCCAGATGGCGAAACTGAAGCAGTTCGATAAAAAGCTCAGAATCATTACTAACATGGAGGTGCCAAAGGATTCAGCCAATGTGCTCGGTATCGGCGGACCTTCGCCAGAAGATGATATGATGACACTGGATATTGCCAGGGATAGGCTTGTAAAACAGATGCATTCGGACATTGATCAGCTTAAGACAGAGACATTAGCACAGGAAAAGAGTTTTACAGAGCTTCATGAATATCTCTTTAAGCAAACATCTCTGTTTGCCTCTACCCCTGCTATATGGCCGGCACGCGGCTGGGTTACCTCTACATTTACATATCGCATATCACCTTTTACTGGGTTAAGACAAATGCATGAAGGGATGGATATCGCAAATGCTGCTGGCACGCCGGTTGTTGCGCCATCTGCAGGCATTGTAAGCAGGATTGACAGGGAAAACGGCCTGGGTAAGATGCTTATTATAAACCACGGCTATGGAATAGTTACTAAATATGGCCACCTCTCTGAGATATATGTGCATGTTGGAAAACGGGTAAAGAGGGGAGAAAAGATCGCTGCTATTGGCAATACTGGTAGGAGCACGGGTCCGCACCTCCACTATGAAGTTTTAGTAAATGGTGTTAACGTTAACCCCGAGAAATATATATTGAATTAAATATAATCACGTTTCCAAAAAAACCCGACCCTGTCAAAAGACTTTTGACAGGGTCGGGTTTTTTTATCGAGAGTGAAGGTTCGGCAAATGCTTGACTTTTGCGGTTTAACTAAGCTATCTTTTTATATCATTGTTTGGTTTTTTTCGCATGCTATTATATGGAAAAGGCGAGATATATTGCAGTTGAAGGACCAATAGGGGTTGGGAAGACCAGTCTCGCTGAGTTTTTGGCAAAGGAGTTTAATGGAAGGGTTTTGTTGGAAGATGTTGACGGCAATCCATTTCTTAATAATTTCTATAACGACAGAAAAAAACACGCATTCCAGACCCAGCTCTTTTTTCTTTTGAGTAGATATAGGCAGCAGAAAGACCTGTCTCAGCAGGAGCTCTTTCATTCGGCGGTTGTTTCTGATTATCTTTTTGCCAAGGATAAGATATTTGCTTATCTGAATCTTGATGAGAATGAGTTGGCATTATATGAGCAGGTTTACAGGCTTCTGGATGCAAGGATACCAAAACCGGATTTGGTTATTTATCTCCAGGCAAGGACTGAAATCCTTCTTGAGAGGATAAAAAAGCGAAATAAGACTTATGAGGCCAGGATAGAAGAGGAGTATATAGAAAATTTAGTTGATGCATATAATAGATATTTCTTTTATTATACTGATACGCCGCTACTTGTTGTAAATACATCCGATATAGATTTCGTCAGTTATCCTGAGGATCTTGCAAATATGGTTAGAGAAATAAGGTCTATAAAAGGCGGGGTGCAGCACTATATACCAGTAGGGAGATAAAAACAGTAGAAACAGGCTAAAGTTGAGATTAAGGGAATCCTCAAGCTAAACCATGACCTTAAACTTAATTTTTACCGCTTGGATTCAATTATTTGAACTGAGACGGAAGGGCAATAGAATTTTTGATTTACGATTTACGAATTACGATTTAAAATCTAAGATCGTAAATCATAAATCGTAAATTGTTTTCATCGGCCTTCTGGACTCAGTCCAGAAGGCTTTTTATTTATGACGCTGAGTGTGGTTTGGGAATAAAGTGAAGAAGACAACGATACTCGATATCATGAAAATGAAAAAAGAAGGCACAAAGTTCCCTGTCCTTACTGCATACGATTATTCGATGGCAAAGATACTTGATGAGGCCGGCATCCCACTTATCCTGATAGGCGATTCTGCTGGCATGGTGTTTGCCGGAAATGAAAATACCCTGACAGTTACATTGGATGAGATGAGGTATCATACAAGGGCAGTGTCAAAGGGAAGTAAAAATGCCTTCATTGTTACTGATATGCCATTTTTATCCTATCAGGTGTCTATTGAAGATGCTAAGAGGAACGCAGGGTTTTTAGTGCAGGATGGCGCCGAGGCTGTCAAGCTTGAGGGTGGAACATCCATAGCAGATACGATAAAGGCTATAGTGGATATGGGTGTGCCGGTCATGGGGCATATCGGCCTAACGCCACAGTCTATTCATGCCATGGGTGGTTATAAGATTCAGGGTAGAGAAAAAAAACAGAGGAAAAGATTGATTGATGATGCAAGGACAGTAGAGGATGCAGGTGCGTTTTCTATTGTTTTGGAGGGTATACCAGCAGATTTAGCAAAGGAGATAACAGAAAAACTATCTATTCAAACCATTGGAATAGGTGCTGGCCCCCATTGTGATGGCCAGGTCCTTGTGATTCATGATGTTCTGGGCTTATACGATAACATAAAGCCTAAATTTGTTAAAAGGTATGTGGATTTGAAAAAGGCAATATCATCTGCGGTTAATGAGTACATAGATGATGTGAAAAGAGGCAGGTTCCCAAGTAAAGAGCATAGTTTTTGATAAAAAGTTCAAATGGCAAAGCTCAAAGTTCAAATCAGGTTCAAATATCAAAATTTAAATGACAAAGAGGAGTATTTGATATTTAGTCATTTGACATTTATTTGGTGCGTAAGCTCAATCTTTATCTGCTTTGGATTTTGAAATTTGACATTTTCCTCTATGAGGCTCATAACTAACATACAAGAGATGCGCTTATTTTCATCTGACGTAAAAAAGTCCGGCAAAACAATTGTGTTTGTCCCGACTATGGGTTATCTGCATGATGGGCATGGAAGCCTTTTAGCGAAGGGCAGAGAGTTGGGTGATATCCTTGTTATGAGCATCTTTGTCAATCCTATTCAGTTTGGGGCAAAGGAGGATTATGCTGCATATCCGAGGGATTTGAATAATGATTTAAAAATGGCTGAGGCTAACAAAGTGGATATAGTCTTTAGCCCCACTGCGGAGGATATGTATCCAGAGGGATTTCAGACTTATCTTGATGTAGAAAGGTTGAGCAATCATCTGTGCGGTCTCGCCAGACCAGGGCATTTCCGCGGAGTAGCAACCGTTGTAATAAAGCTATTCAATATTATAAAGCCTGATACTGCCCTCTTTGGTGAAAAGGATTTTCAGCAGTTGTTGGTTATAAAGAGGATGGTTCAGGATTTGAATATTGGTATAGATGTCGTGGGTATGCCAATAATTAGAGAGGAAGATGGTTTGGCAATGAGTTCCAGGAATAGTCATCTGAATAAAAGCGAGAGGAAGGCAGCCCTCTGCCTCTTTCAAGCCATTATGAAAGGGAAAGATATGTATGAGAGCGGCATTAAGGATGCAGAACCAATCCTCAAAGAGGTGAGGAATATCATAGAGGAAGAGCCTTTAGCAGTGGTAGATTATATAAGGGTCTGTGATATTAATACGCTGGAAGACTTAGAAAAGATTACTGATAAGGCGCTCCTTGCCTTGGCAGTGAAGATAGGAAAGACAAGACTTGTTGACAATATAGTATTGAGTAACAGCTAAATATTTTTTGTCAACTCATAACATAATCTGTTATTATAAAAAAATAAACGGAGGTGTTTCAAGAAATGCAGAGAATCATGCTTAAATCAAAGATTCACAGGGCAACAGTTACTGATGCGAATGTTGACTACGAAGGCAGTATAACACTGGATGAAGACCTTATGGAGACAGCAGGCCTCTTGCCTTTTGAACAGGTTCATATTTACAATATTACCAATGGGCAGAGGTTTCAAACCTATGTGATAAGAGGCGAAAGAGGAATGGGCGAGGTCTGTATCAATGGCGCTGCTGCCCATCTCGCTAAGAAGGGACATATTATTATCATTGCCAGCTATGTAAGTATGGAAGAGGCAGAGGCTATAAATCATCAGCCTATACTTGTATATGTAGATGAGAAAAATAAGATAAAGGCAATAAAAAACGATTATAGCGCTGTTATTGGGATGGGAAGGTAGGGCATAGTAATGAAGGGTATAAAGGCGAATTTTAAAAAATATTTTATTACAGGGCTTTTAGTAATTGTACCGCTTTATCTGACTGTGTCTATCCTTGGCCTTATTGTTGGCTATATTGACAGTCTCTTGCAATATTTGCCGAGGTCCCTGCAGCCTGATACCTATCTGCCGTTTCATATACCGGGGCTTGGCATTATTTTTACAGTATTAGTTATCTTTCTTACCGGCGTTCTTGCAACAAACCTGCTCGGGAGAAAGTTAATAGAGATATGGGATGGCATCCTTGCAAAGATACCATTTTTCAGGGCCATCTATAAGCCCATAAAGCAGTTTATGGAGACATTCTTTGTTGCAGGTTACTCTGGCTTCAGAAGGGCTGTCCTTATAGAATTTCCAAGCAAAGGCATCTATTCAATAGGTTTTCTTACCGGTGTTGCCTCTGGAGAGGTTCAAACAAAGACCTCTGAAAAGGTTGTAAATATATTTTTGCCGACTACGCCAAACCCAACAACAGGTTTTTACATTCTTATTCCAGAAAAGGATGTCATACCTCTGGAAATGTCTGTTGAAGATGCATTCAAACTGATAATCACCGGCGGAATAATAGGCCCTGAAGGGACAAAAGGAACTATAACAACAGCTAATTGAGTAGTCTTAGGAATTTTTTGTCAAGGAATAAAATAAAATCTCCCTGGCTATATAGCCAGGGAGATTTTATTTGATATGACATTTGTTGCACATATATAACGGGAATGCCTTAGGGCTATTGTGACATTCCGCAGCGCCACAAAACTCGCCATTCATATTTTTATGCATTGTAACATCATTTGCCCCGCGTTTATCCTTAAATATATTCGGATGGCAATCCTCACACTTATAAATGTCTTCATGTTTAGCATGCGGGAAAACCGCGGGCGGCATTCCAGCCTTTTTTAAGCTTTCTATCTTGTCATCAAAAATTATATTGCCGAGTTTAGCAAAACCAATTGATGATAAAACAAGGACAAGGACGCCGGCTACTAACCATCCTCGTATCATCTATTTCTTTACAGCCCTTTTGGGCTGGGTATGGCATCTGTTACAGTCAGCCAATGGGAATGCAATCTTTCCATGGCACCTGCCGCACCATTTTCCTTCAGCTATGCCCGCCATTGTCATATTGTTCTGGCCCTTTGCCGGGAGAAATATGGCTGGATGGCAAACCTCGCATTTAAGCCACCATGTATGTATATAATGGGGATAGACTACATCGCTGACGAAATCACTCTTAGCCTCTATGACAACATCCATATCCATTGCTGGCATCTCTTCTTCTTTTGGGTCAAGGGAATGCCTTGGCGTAATAATATTATCCTTGGCAGCCTTTGCCCAATTTATCAGTCCGTACCTGTCTTTTGGAAGTATCTGCGCTGCCAGGGCAGCCGGATGCCATCCCTGGCCTGCCTTTACTGCTTCACTGGCTGGCCCGGATTTAGCTGGGTCGCCTGTGCCTGCCAGCTTGCCTTTAGTGTCAAGATATAAAACACTCTTCGGGTCTTTTGGGTCAAGCACTGGAGATACCTTTTCCGCAGGTTTAGTAGGCTCAGCCGGTTTCGCTGGCGGCGCCTCTGCCGGCTTTGCAGTCGGTTTTGCAGCTGGTTTTGCTGGTTCAGCAGCTAATGCCTGCGAAATAAGTTTTGATGCTGCAAAACCAATAAAGACTGTAAAAATAATGAGCGGTATCATTCTCGATAAAAACTTTATTGAACGGCACTTCTTCATAACATCATTTCTCCTTTCGTTAGAAAATGCTTATTTTGCAGCTGGCGCTGCGGTATAGGGTGGAACAGGGCCATCCCAGGAATGGCAGCGGTCGCAATACAAAGGTTCCCATGCGATATTGCCGTTGTGGCATTTACCGCAGAACTCTCCATTCATTATAGCCATCATATTGATATCATTAGCGCCCCTCTGTAATACAAATATGTCTTCGTGGCATACCTTGCATTTAAATCTTATTCTGTGGAACCAATGGGGAAACATGACTGGTTTTACGCCAGCCTTTTCCATGCTTTCTAATTTTTTACCCAGCACAATATCGCCGTATTCAGCATATCCTATTCCAGCAACCGCAATTACGGCAACAAATAGAAGCATTCCTAAGAAAATCTTACTCTTCATTCTATTTTCCTCCCTCGTTTAGGATTAAATTTTATTGATTCTATGTGATTCTATGGGTAAATACGAAGGATTGATTTATATTACAGAGCAAAGGCATTGTCAAGACAAAAATTGTCATAAAATTAATGACTAAGATTGTAATTCTATATGTCTTATTTATCACAATACGCAAAGATTTATGTGTGGGTAATGGCAGCGGTTGCATGGTTTGTAGGGGTTTATAATTGAAAATAGCTTCCTTGTATGTTATAAATGCAAAAATTGTGATTATACAGATTAAAAGGCAGATTGCGAAAAAATGCTATTGCTTTTTTGGGTTAAATAGGTTGAAGATTAGTTTAAATCTGTGTAATCGCAGTTCGTAAATCTGCGTAATCAGTATTTAGTTAACAAAGGAGGCATTAAATTGGCAGAGAATCTTGGAAATTGGAAGAGAAGCCACTATTGCGGAGAGTTAACCGGCAGCAGTATCGGCAAAGATGTAATCCTTATGGGATGGGTTCAGAGGAGACGTGACCATGGCGGATTGATATTTATAGATTTGAGAGACCGAGAGGGCGTTACTCAAATTGTATTTAACCCTGAAGTTGATAAATCAGCCCATGAAAAGGCGCATCATATCAGGGCGGAGTTTGTGCTTGCAGTAAAAGGCGCTGTTTCCAAAAGACCTGCCGGCACGGAAAATCCGGCATTAAAAACAGGCGAGATAGAAATCCTTGTCAAAGAGCTGAAGATACTCAATGAATCGGAGACGCCGCCGTTTTTGATAGAGGATGAGACGGATGTTGCCGAAAGTGTCAGACTTCAATACCGCTATCTTGATTTGAGAAGGCAGAGCCTCCAGAAAAACCTGATTCTGCGGCACAAGGTCTGCAAGATTACGAGGGATTATCTATGTGACAGACACTTTCTTGAGATAGAGACGCCGATTCTTACCAAAAGCACGCCTGAAGGGGCGCGGGATTATCTTGTGCCGAGCAGATTAAATCCAGGGCATTTCTTTGCCCTGCCGCAATCGCCCCAGCTTTTCAAGCAAATCCTTATGGTCTCAGGCTTTGACCGGTATTTTCAGATCGTTCGTTGTTTCAGAGATGAAGACCTGCGCTCTGACAGACAGCCTGAATTTACGCAGATAGACGCTGAGATGAGCTTTGTGGACAGGGAAGATGTGATGGGGCTTATGGAGGGGCTTATTGCAGAGATATTTAAAAATGCGGCTGGCGTAGAATTGAAATTGCCGTTTCCAAGAATGAGTTATGCCGAGGCAGTCGGAAGATACGGCCTTGATAATCCCGATACAAGATTTGGATTAGAACTGAAGGATATTACCGGCATTGTCCAAGATTCAGGCTTCAAGGTCTTTGCAGATGCTGCTAAAAAAGGCGGCATAGTTAAGGCGCTTAATGCAAAAGCATGCGCAGAATTTTCCAGAAAGGAGCTGGACGAGCTTACAGCGGTGGCTAACTCTTATGGCGCAAAAGGGCTTGCATGGGTGAAGATTACATCGGAAGGCCTGCCCTCGAATGTCTCTATCGGGGGGTGGCAGTCTCCGATAGCAAAATTTCTCACAGATGATGAAAAAAATGGAATAGCAAAAACCCTTGATGCAAACACAGGAGACCTGCTTTTATTCGGCGCAGATATTCCTAAGACAGCCAACACAGCCCTTGGAAGGGTCAGGTTAGACCTTGCCAAAAGATTAAACCTTATTCCAAAGAATACATTTAATCTTGTATGGGTTACCGATTTTCCGCTTCTTGAATTCGATGAAGCTGAAAAGAGATTTGTTGCAGTGCATCACCCGTTTACAGCGCCTCTTGATGAAGATATAGAAAAAATGGACACCGCGCCGCTTGAAGTCAGGGCAAAGGCGTATGACTTGGTGTTGAACGGCACAGAGATAGGCGGCGGAAGCATAAGGATACACAGGCAGGATATTCAGGCAATGATATTCAAAAAACTGGGCATACAGGAAGACGATGCGAGGCAGAAATTCGGTTTTCTCCTCAATGCCCTTTCATTCGGCGCGCCGCCACACGGCGGCATTGCATTCGGCCTTGACAGGCTTGTCGCCATTTTGTGCGGCGCAGAATCAATCAGGGATGTAATCGCATTCCCAAAGACCCAAAAGGCCACATGCCTTATGACCGATGCGCCATCACCGGTAGATAAAAAACAGTTAGATGAATTGTTTTTGAGGGTAAAGACGCAGCAAAAAGAAGTTTGATGGCATAGAGCAAAAAAGATGGACGGCGAATCCCTTGATATAAAGCATGACAGGCTGCAAAGGCTGAAAGAGCTTTTTCCAGAGGTTTTTACCGAGAACGAGGTGGACTGGGAAAAGGTGAAGGCCGTTTTTGGCGAAGACATCAATTTTGCCAATGAACGATATGTATTGAATTGGGCCGGCAAGAGCGATGCCTTTAAAGTCCTACAGCAGCCAACTACCGCAACATTGAAGCCCGTCCCTGAAGAATCCGTATTAACCACCCCTTTAATTCCCCTCCTTGATAAGGAGGGGAGCTTGAAAAGCGGGGTGGTTGATTTTATTTCCTCTACTACTCAAAACCTTTTCATTGAAGGCGAAAATTTGGAAGCGCTGAAGGTGCTGCAAAA
>MGQA01000119.1:0-130 GCA_001797665.1 Deltaproteobacteria bacterium GWF2_42_12
CTTTAATTCATTGGGGTACGGGCCGAACCTTGCCGCTGCCCGACAGTGGATGCAATCCAGATTGCACGACCGCGTTACTTCCCATGCAATGAGCTTGGGAAGCCATTTCTTTTCTGCGGCTGGTTTTCCC
>MGQA01000119.1:136-13642 GCA_001797665.1 Deltaproteobacteria bacterium GWF2_42_12
CCCGGCACTTCATGGGGATGGCCTTTTGGCATTGTATGCATAATAATTACCTACCTTCCTATCTACAGCATCATAAACAACCGCATACAGAGCGTCAGAACAAAGCAGACCAAGGCGCGGTTGCGAGGCGAAGCCGCGGCAAACTGTCGAAGCCATTGCATGGGTAATATCAGCTTCATCTCGCATGGGATTCCTCGCTCTGCTCGGAACAAGCTCCAGCGAGGAGTGAGGCGTCCTCCCCCTTTATCCCCCTCTGGAGGGGGACAGGGGGAGGACGCCGCAATGACGAGCCAAGGAGCAACGCAGGTATGCGAAGTTATGACGCTCTGTATAGTATCTTTGCCGCTTCCTTTGCAAAATAAGTTAGTATCAAATCCGCCCCTGCCCTTTTAATGGAAACAAGGCTCTCCATCATAGCCCTCTCGCCATCCATCCAGCCGAGCTGGTTAGCAGCCTTGAGCATTGAAAACTCTCCACTCACATTATACGCAGCAACAGGATATTTAAATTCATCTTTTATCCTCCGTATGATGTCAAGATACGGCAGCGCCGGTTTTACCATAACAATATCCGCGCCCTCTTCTATATCAAGCCGAACTTCCCGCAATGCCTCATCGCTGTTTGCAGGATCCATCTGGTATGACCTTCTGTCCCCGAACTCCGGCGTTGATTCTGCGGCCTCTCTGAACGGCCCATAAAATGCGCTGGCATATTTTGCGGCATAACTCATAATCGGGGTATGGCTAAAATTATTTTCATCTAAAATCTTTCTTATCGCCCCTACCCTTCCATCCATCATATCCGATGGAGCCACCATATCAGCCCCTGCTTTAACATGAGACAATGCCTCTTTTGCAAGAAGCTCCAGAGTTGCGTCGTTATCAACATCTTCGTGCTTTATAACGCCACAGTGACCATGTGATGTATATTCACACATACAAACATCTGTTATTACATATAATTCAGGCGCTTTATCTTTTATTGCCTTGATTGCCTGCTGCACAACCCCTTTAGGATTATATGCCTCGCTGCCGACTTCGTCTTTATGCTCCGGTATGCCGAATAAAATCACGGCAGGGATGCCGAGGGTTTTTATCTCCTTAACCTCTTTGGCGAGATTATCCACTGACAACTGATAATGCCCCGGCATGCTCTTGATTGCAATTTTCTTGCCCTTGCCAAATGTCACAAAAAGCGGAAGTATCAGGTCATCAACAGAAAGCGTAGTCTCTCTGACCATCTTTCTTATTATTTCATTTTTTCTTAATCGCCTTGGGCGATGTTTGGGAAAGGGCATGATATTAGATTCCATCCTTTATTAAACTGCTGCTTTTGAAACGCTGTATTTAACAGGCAAAAGCCTTTCCAAATTCACATGTTTTGAGGCATCAAGAATCTCAATGCCAACAACTTTTTCCCCTTCTCCTATATCCAGCACAATATCTTCCGAAACTCGCCTGTTTATAACATCCTGTTTTTTTTCATCCAGCCGAATATAGAGGACATCAGTTTTATCATTATATACAATATTCATATTTGAGCCTCCCATTTTCCATAAAACACATAAACTGTTACAGTTACTACCTTACCCTCTTCAAGCGTATAAAATACTTCTACCCTCTTCTGCTCATAATATTTGCCATGTCGTTTCTGCTCAAAATTATAAACTTTCGCTTTACCTATTCGTCCATATTTGGCATGAATATCAAAACCGGTTTTAATTACTTCTTTGATTTCTTTTTCAGTTGTCCCTCGTTCTTCTGCCCGTTCTAAAGTATGCGGGTCAATTTGGATTTCCATGAGTTCTTCGTCTTATTTCGTTCCTACTGCCGCCTTTTTTCCAGCGATCCCAATCTCCTCATCCGTCAAATAACATGCCGGGTCGTGCATCCACGGGTCATTATAAACCTTCACTGCCCGGTATCTGAATGAGCCGCCGCAGAGTTTTATCCACTTGCAATCGGCACAGCGGCCTTTCAAAAGCGGCACCCTGTTTTTAAGCCCTTTCATGAGAGGGTCGGAGGTATCCATCCATATTTCGGGAAACGGCCTCTTTTTTACATTGCCGAATGTATGGTCCTGCCAAAACTGGTCTGCATGGACATTTCCGTTAAAGTCAATATTACCGATGCCCACGCCTGATGAGAATGCGCCGCCTCCGTTCCACTCCATGAGTTTGTAAATCTCTTCTGCGCGCTTTGGGTCAATCTGTTTCAGCTTCATGTAGAGATAAGGGCCGTCCACATGATTATCCACTGTGAGGATATCTTTTTTTAGCCCCCTCTTATGAAAGTCCATTGTCCTTTCAAGGATTATATCAATCGCCTTTCTGCTCTCCTCGTGGGAAAGGTCATCTTTTCTCAAATCGCTCCCCCTCCCTGCATACACAAGATGATAGAAACATGCCCTCTGGATGCCTTCCTTTTCAATAAAGTCAAAGATGTTGTTTAAGTCTTCATAGTTTCTTCGAGTGAGCGTCAGCCGCAAACCTACCTTTTGCTCAACCTCCATGCAGTTTTTGACGCCGCGCAGGGCAAGGTCAAAAGCCCCTTCCATGCCCCTGAATTTATCATTCACCTCGCCGATGCCGTCAAAGGATATTCCCACATAGCTGAACCCAGTCTCTTTTATCCTCTTTGCCATTTTCTGGTCTATCAATGTCCCGTTGGTTGAAAGGGTGAGCCTCATGTTCATGCCTCTGGCATAATCCGCAAGCTCAAATAAATCCTTTCTCATAAGCGGCTCACCGCCGGACAAAAGGAGCGCAGGTATCTTGAAGTCAGCTAAACTCTTAATCATGGTTTTTGCTTCGCTGTGAGTCAATTCACCGGGATAATCCTCATTGTGCGAGTCCGTATAGCAATGGATGCAGTTTAAGTTGCACCGCCTTGAAACGCTCCAGACCACAACCGGTCGCCTCTCGCTGGCTGATTTCGGCACCTCATGCTCTATCTTCTCCGTAGCGTGCGGTGTGCCGTGTCCAACGCCCCTTTTATGTCCGTATCTGAGCGGATCTCCTGTCGTATCTGCTCCGCAAAAAAGTTTTGTTATGTCTATCATGATGATTTATCCTCCTATTTCTTGAAATATTGAACTATCGCCTCAGTCAAAGCCGGTATCGTATATTTCTCCGGCATGATATTCGTCTTTATACCCAATGTGGAAGCAGTATCCCTTGTTATCGGCCCTATGGAAGCGACAGCAACATCCTGCAGAAGGCCGGCTGCCTCTCCTTTTTTAAACATACTTACAAAATTTTCTACGGTTGAGGATGAGGTAAATGTCACTACATCAATCTTTTTTTCCTCAAGCATCTTTCTAATCTCGTCGGTCTTTTCCTTTGGCTTTATTGTCCTGTAGGCAGATACAACATCAACTTTACCGCCAAGTCTTTTAATCTCCTCAGGTAAAACCTCCCTTGCCTTTAATGCTCTGGGCAACAAAAACCTTTTTCCTTTTATTTTATTTTTTCCGAGCCCTGCGATTATTGACTCTGCACGGTATTCTTTAGGCACGAGGTCAACCTTGATTCCTAAATCTTCTATTGCCTTAGCTGTAGCAGGACCAATAGCGCATATCTTAATCCCTTTCAGTTCCCGTATATCTTTATCAAACTTTTTGAGCCTCTCTACAAAATATTTTACACCATTTACGCTTGTAAAAATAGCCCAATCATACTTCGGGAGGTTCTTAATTGCCCTATCTATCTCTTTCCAATCCTTCGGACGCACAGTCTCAATCGTGGGAAATTCAATTGGCTCAGCGCCGTTTTTCTCAAGCAAGACCGAAAAATCGCTTGCCTGCTCCCTTGAACGTGTAACAATAACCCTTTTGCCAAAAAGTGGCCTTTCATCAAACCATCTGAGCTTATTTCTCAGAGAAACAACGCCGCCTACGACGGTTATAGCAGGCGCCTTGAAATTTGCTTTCTTTGCCTTTTCCGCAATGTCAGCAATAGTTCCAACAAGCGTCTCTTGCTGGGATGTTGTACCCCAACGAATCAACGCAACCGGCGTATCAGGACTTCTGCCATTTTCCATGAGCTTCTTCATATTCGGTTCAAGGTTTCCTATGCCCATATAAAAAACAAGGGTCCCAATGCCTGTTGAAATCTTATCCCAATAAATATTTGACTCATCCTTTGTAGGGTCTTCATGTCCTGTGATAAATGCAACCGTTGTGGTAAAATCCCTGTGCGTAAGCGGTATGCCTGCATACGCAGCAGCGGCTACACCTGCTGTAACACCAGGGATAACTTCAAAATCAATTCCTGCTGCTACAATCTCCTCTGCCTCTTCACCGCCCCTTCCGAATATGAATGGGTCGCCGCCTTTAAGCCTTGCAATAATCTTCCCTTTTTTTGCCTTTTCAATAATGAGTTCATTTATCTTATCCTGCGGTAAGGTATGGGCGCCGCCTATCTTGCCAACATAGATAATTTCCGCCTTCTCTCTGGCATACTCTAAAAACTTCTTATTTGCCAGATAGTCATATACGACAACATCTGCCCCTTTAATACATTCTGCTGCCTTAACCGTAATAAGCCCTGGATCTCCAGGCCCCGCGCCAATAAGATATACTTTACCTTGAGTCATAGCGATTATTATATCCTTTATGAATTAAAATTTTGTTGACACCCTATAACTATTCTTAACCAGCCCCGCCCTGCATCGGCGGCGCCACATTATACACTTCTTTCAAAATATCCCATGCCCCCATCTTAAGAAGTTTTTCTGCCAGTTCTATGCCCAGGGCTTCCGCTTTATCAGTTGTGCCGCTGACAGAATCTTTTATAACTTTTTTTCCATCAGTTGAGGCAACGAGGCCGATGAGATTTAAATTATTGCCCTTTACCTCTCCGTGAGCAGCAATAGGCACCTGACATCCGCCTTCCAGTCTTTTCAGAAGCGCCCTTTCAGCCCTTACAGCTATAGAGGTAGCCGGATGGTCAAAAAATAAAACCAGTTTATTTATCTCTTGGTCATCAATTCGTGTCTCTATTCCAAGCGCGCCCTGTCCTATGGCAGGGAGACTAACATCCGGTGGAAGATACTCTGTTATCCTGTCAGCCCAGCCAAGCCTTTTAACGCCTGCAGCAGCAAGAATTATGGCATCAAACTGCCCCTCATCCAGTTTTTTCAGTCTCGTATTTAGATTTCCCCTGAGCTGCGATATTTTTAAATCAGGACGGATATTGAGAATCTGACTTGACCTTCTCAAACTGCTTGTGCCGACAATCGCACCCTGATGTAGGTCTTTAAACTTTTGACTTTTGACTTTTGACTTTTGACTTATTATCAACGCATCCCGCGGGTCTTCCCTCTCTGTAATTGCAGCAAGGTGCAGCCCCTTGGGAAAATCCGTAGGCACATCTTTCATGGAATGGACCGCAAGGTCAATCCTTTTATCCAGCAGCGCCTCTTCTATCTCTTTTACAAAAAGCCCCTTGCCTCCGACCTTTGCAAGTGGCACGTCCAAAATCTTGTCGCCTGTTGTCTTTATCTTTACTATTTCTACTTCAAGGCCGGGTGTCCTTTTTTCAATCTCTGACTTTACCCAGTTTGCCTGCCATAGGGCAAGCTGACTCCCGCGTGTGCCTAATTTAATCTTTTTCTTCACCCCGTTAGATCCCTTTCAATTCCGCAGCTTTCAGAAATAGCTGGATATTATATTTTTTAAAGAACAACATGTTGTCTAAACTTATGAGTCCATTTTTAAATAAAATACTATAAACCCCGTGAGGTCTAACGGGGCTCAAGATTCTGCTCCCTATGAGCTTGTTGAAAAACTCAACAATCTCCGATTACCCAGATAGAAGACAAGATTACACAGATTAAAACTCCTTGAAATTTCTGTAAATATCTGTGTAATCATTTTTCTAATCTGTCTAATCAAGGCTGGTGAAGACTTTTTCAACAGCCTATTATCCTGAGGACATAAAAAGGACAGCCCCATTTATAAAAATTGACTGTCCTGCTTCCGTATCACGTTATTGTCGGCTTATCCTTCTTCTTTCGTCTTTGGCAACTCCTGTTCTTCTTCCTTATCAAGGTCAAACAATCTTCTCGCTGCCTCTATGTAAAAATCACCTTCTACCTTATCCGTCTCTTTTTTAAGATGGGCTACTGGATTATGAACTATCTTGTTAATAATGGCCTTTGTCATTGCATCTATAGCCTCTTTATCCTTTTCATTCAGGGCATTCATCATGGACAATGCCTTTTCTATCTCCCCTTTTCTAATGTCCTCAAATCTCTTCTTCAATGCCACGATAGTAGGCACCACATCCAATGATTTTACCCATCTGTAGAATTTATCTATCTCTTCATTTATTATTGCCTCTGCTGCCTGCGCCTCCTTTGCCCTTTCCTTAAGGTTTGCTGCAACAACCCCTTGCAGATCATCCACATTATACAAATATATATTGTCTATATTGTTTATCTGAGGGTCAACATTCCTCGGAACAGATATATCAATAAAAAACATCGGTCTGTTTTTACGCTCTTTTATCACATCTTCTATCTGTTCAGGGTGTATTATATACTTGGGCGCTGCAGTGGATACTATCACAATATCCACCCTCTTCAGATAATGGGTAAACTCCCTGAACATAATTGGAGTGCCTTTAAAACCCCTTGCCATTTCAACAGCTTTTTCATATGTCCTGTTCGCAACTAATATCTCCTGAACGCCGTTTGAAAGAAGGTGTTTGGCTGCAAGCTCAGCCATCTCGCCAGCGCCTATAAGCATGACTGTTTTGTCAGTCAGGCTGCTGAAAATCTTCTTAGCAAGTTCTACTGCTGCATAGCTTATTGAAACAGCATTAGAGCCGATTTTTGTCTCTGTGCGAATCCTCTTTGCAACTGAAAATGCCTTGTGGAAGAGTTTGTTAATTATAACTCCTGCAGTATGATGCTGGAGGGAGTATCCGTATGAATCCTTTGCCTGACCAAGTATCTGCGGCTCTCCAAGAACCATTGAATCAAGCCCGGAGCATACCCTAAAGAGGTGTTTTACTGCATCTTCTGATGTGTGGCTGTAAAGGTGCTCATCTAATTCCTGGAGGGGTATATTATGATAATCTGATAGGAATTTCTTAACTTGCCAAAGCCCTTTTTCAAATTCACGCGTAACAGCAAATACCTCAACCCTGTTGCATGTGGATATAATGACGCCTTCATTTATCCCGTAAGATGAGCAGAGCCTGTTTAGAGGTTCGCCAATTGTTTGAGAGGGAAAAGAGAGTTTTTCTCTTATCTCAATCGGCGCTGTCTTATGGCTTAAACCCACAACAACAATATGCATATTAGTCTCCGCAACCTGCGGGTAGCAATATATGCTGCCTGACGCCAGAATCATGAGCATTTACAATACCATGACTACTTAAAAACCGCATGAGCACCCCATGAAAAAATTTTTATCATTGCAAAAGAGCCTACAAGTATCAAGAAGCTAACTATTGAATAAATCGCAGCTTTTCTCCCTCTCCAGCCAACTGTAAGCCTTCCGTGAAGGAGGGCTGCATAAAGAAACCAAGTAATGAGCGACCATGTCTGTCTTGGCTCCCAGCTCCAGTAACTACCCCACACATATTCAGCCCATATTGCGCCTGTAATCATGGCAATGGTCAGCAGGGGAAATCCATATGTAAGGCATTTGTAGCTGAGTTCATCAAGTATATCAAGGGAGGGCAAGAGGAAATACAGCCCGCCTACCTTTCTACTCTTCAAATAATGCTCCTGGATTAAATACATTATACCAAGCAGAAAGGTCATTGCAAAAAAGCCATTTCCAAGAAATGCAAGACTAACATGTATCGGAAGCCAGTAGCTTTCAAGCGATGGGGCAAGTGGAATTATCTCCTTTGGGAGAAATGATGCTGTAGTAATAAGCAAAAATGCCAATGGCGCTACAAATGTGCCGATAACTGCCACCTTGTAGCGCAAATAGATAAGCAAGTATATTATCACAACCATCCATGAAAAAAGGGAAAGGACTTCATGGAGATTTGCAAATGGAGCCCTGCTCGCCTCAAACCATCTGCTGATTATGGTAAGGGTGTGAAAAACAAAACCTGCAAGTATTGCGCTATTTGCAACCTTTATAACCTTATCGTTATGAAATATAAGATAGGCGATGGATATGAATGTAGCAAGCAGATATGCAATTACAGTTATATAAAAAAATATTATATTCAACCCTGTGGAAGCCTCCTCTTGTTTTTAAAACAAACCCAAGCTACAAGCAAACTCTCTATCTTATGAGCAAGCCTTTAACAGAGTTAAAGAACACTGCGCCAATCTTCAGGAAATGCGCTTGCCATACCTGTTGAACATTTAGATTATTGAAACTTCTTTAAATTTAGATTAATTTAATCCTATCAAGGCTTAGGAAATAGAATTTTGCTAATATATTTTTCACTCCCCAAAACCTTTTTGAGAAATTTATCTATCTCCTTCTTCTTCCCTTTCTTAATCCATCCAAGCAAAGGAGAGCTTATAAGCCTCTCAAATATCTTCTTATTTTTACCAGATTCCTCGCTTCTTTTCAACACCTTCTCTCGAATCCTGCCCATAATATCCAAAAATACTGCATATTCCTTACCGAACTCCTTTTCCAATTTTTGCCTTATCTTCTTTGCCATTGCAGGGCTTTTACCAGAGGTTGATATAGCTATCAGCAGATTACCCCTATCAACTACAGAAGGGACAATAAAATTACATAATTCAGGGACATCCACAACATTTAAGAAAATCCCTTCTTTCTTAGCCTCATTGAATACGCTTTTATTAACCTTCGGGTCGTCTGTTGCGCTGTATGCAAGAAAAAAGCCTTTTAAATCGCCTGGCCCATATGATTTTGGGCAGTAGTTAATCTTCTTTTTAGCAGCAAGTTTCTTAAGGACAGGGGTAAGTTCAGGACTTATAACTAAAACCTTTGAGCCCGCATCAAGGAGGGATAAAACCTTTCTCTCTGCAACACTGCCGCCGCCTATTACAACACAGGATTTGCCTTTTATATCAAGGAAGATGGGATAGTATCTCACAAGATATTTATATCTAAGCTAACTTTTATTTGCAAGGTATAAAGTGGGAATAGCTGACTTTTAGATAAATTTAAAAGATTTTATTCTAAGAAGAAATTAGACCCAAAAATAGCGTTTGATTTTTGGGGAAACCGGCAAGTTGGCTGTCAGACGAGGCGGAGGCCATTTTTGCGATGAGCCGTATGTCACCAATACGGTGAAGAGCAAAAATGTGCCGACAACGAAGTATAGCAGCCAAATCGCCGGTTTGTAAAATAGCGAGGTTTTTAATCGCTATTTTACGGTTAGAAGAGCTTATTGGCTTTGTCTTCTTATCTTGCTACTATTTTAAAAACCTTTATTGCCAAAATCCCTTCCTTGTAAGATTGCGCTGAATACAGAAGCTGAGGTTATTAACAATATCAGGCTTGCTGTTGGATATAAAGACCTTATCTTTAATGCCGAAGATTTCATCACGCAATCTCTTAACTCTGAAACGTTTTCCTTTTAAAAACCCTTCAAAGAAAGGAACAATTTTATCTTTCATTCGTAGCTTTGTATCCTCAAGAAATATGGCCACATCAGGTTTAAGCTCCTCAACCCTCTTAAGAAAACTTGCAACCTCATATTCCTCCACATTCTTTGGAGGAGATGATTTTACCTCTACATATACAATTCTTCCCTCAACAGATGTTATTACATCATAATCTCCTCCTGCCTTTGCGCCTCTTAATCTTACACCCCAGAGCGCAGGCGAACTAAATTCTCTTTCAAACACCTTTGCAATAAACCACTCAAGGGTGTCTCCGAAACTGAAGACTGTTGTGGATTTTAATCTATATTTCTCGTCCCCTATATCTTCAACAACGCCCCTTTTGAGCAGAAAATCCAGATACCTTTCAACCCATTCCCTTGTAGAATATTTAAGAAGATTCTCAATACTGAACGATTTTCTGTTTTTTATCACATCCCTTATAAATATCCTGAAGGAGTATTTCTTCAATAGCTCATAAATCGATTCCTCAAAAGCCCTGTCCATATCAGAAGGAAAGATAAGATATTCCGCAGGATTAAAGCTTAGTGTTTTAAAACCACGTCTTTTGAGCATGGCTATTACCTCATTAGAATCCAAGCCTCACCTCATTATAATTATCTGCTTGTCCCAAAAATGCCTCAAATCCCCCCTCCCCCCTTCCCCGATAAAATCATTCGAGGACAAGTTTCTAAAGGGGGGGATTATTTTTTGCAGGAGCAGGTTTGTAACCTGCTCCACGCTGAGCGTGGTGTAGGCACGCTTAGCGTGCCTCCTTAAAATTCGTATTGGCCTGATACGAAATATTTGGGTTCAAGTTACAAACTTGAACCCGCGAAGGATTTTCACCTCCCTTTGTGAGCCTATGGCTCATGTGGGTTTGTCCCGAAAATCCCCCTCACCCCAATCTTCACCAATCTTATATCCAGATATTTATATTGGTCAACAAATAAAAAAGCCCTGTCAGCATCTAACAGGGCTTTTCAACTTTCAAATATCCCCCTTTTTTATTGCTCTGGCGATTCAAGCATCTTTATAAGCGTTGGCGCTTCAACATATCCAGGCAACAACCTGCCATCCGGAAAGATAATAGCCGGCGTCCCAGAGATACCAAGGTTTTTTGCCAGTTTTATATTTTCGTCTATCACCTTTGCATCACAGTCTGCCTTGGGAAGTGTTTTGCCTTCAAAGGCATCATCCAGTAATTTTTCAGACTTGTTATTGCAGTATACTGACTTGCTCTTTTCGTAAGCAGTAGGATGTATATCAAGGGGAAATAATTTTATAAGAAATGCGATATCCTTTCTCTCGCTGATTATCTTTTTTATCTCATAATGCAATTTCTTGCAGTATGGACATTCAACGTCGTCAAAAACGATTATCTTATATTTCGCCTTTGGGTTGCCCATTACAACAGCATCTTCTGTAGGTATCTTGGAAAGGTCAAGTTTCTTCAGTTGCGGCGGCTTGCCAATATCTGCTACAGGTATGAAGTTATTAACCAGCAAAACAAATTTCTTTCCATAGTCTATATATATAATAAACTTCTTCCCATTCTGCAGTCCCTCAACCTCCCAGAGACCGCCTACCGGCGCCTTTCTTATGTCAGTTATGTCTGCCTTCAACATCTTCGTCGCTTCATCCTTTGAAAGGGAATGGCAGCTTGCGCAATCCTGATTGCAACCAGGAGGGCCCTGGAACGCAAAGACATTTTTAACGGCCCAATTAGATATAAACTGGGCTAAAAATATAAAACTCACAGCCAAAAAAAACTTTTTCATTAAGCACCTCACATATTTAAATTCAGGTTAAGGTTAAGATTGAGGTTTAGCTTGAAGTTGAAAAAATGTTTTACTGAACCTTGACCTCAACCTTAACCTATCTCTATTTCAGTCCCAACACATCCTGCATATCATACAACCCCTTCGGCTGCTTTACCAACCACATTGCAGCCCTTACAGCCCCTCTTGCGAATGTTTCTCTGGATTGGGCGCGATGGGTAATCTCTATCCTCTCTCCGAGACCACCAAAGATAATGGTATGGTCTCCAACTATGTCGCCCGCCCTTATTGTCTGTATGCCTATTTCCTCAGATTTTCTCTCGCCTATTATGCCATGCCGTTCATAAACTGCCACCTTCTCTAGATTCCTGTTAAGACTATACGCAAGCACTTCAGCAAACCTCATTGCGGTGCCTGACGGCGCATCCTTCTTAAGCCTGTGGTGCGCCTCGACTATCTCCACATCATAACTACTATCAAGAACCTTTGCTATATCAGAGACAACCTTGAGAAGAAGATTTACGCCAACGCTCATATTGGGGGCTGCAACGATTTTCATCTTGCTGCCGACCTCTTTTAGGCGCTCCCTCTGCTGATGTGAAAAGCCTGTCGTGCCGATTACCATTGCGACATCATTCTCCAGCGCAATGTCAAGATAATGCATCGTTGCCTCAGGCAGTGTAAAATCAATAACGCAGTCTGCCTTCTTGATAACCTTTTCAAAATTCTCAGTTATTTTAACGCCCAACTTACCGCAACCCAAAATCTCGCCCTCATCCTTGCCAATATTAGGGTGGTCATACCTCTCCACTGCCCCTGCAAGCTCTGCCCCTGCAGTATCTTTAATAACATTTATTATACTTTTACCCATCCTGCCTGCTGCGCCTGTTACAGCAATCCTGACCATATCGCTTCGCTCCATTGAAAAATAAAGAACGCAAAGTGCAAATTTTATATTGAATTGAATATCTATAATATACATTCTGCAATTTGCAATCTTCAATCTGCATTTTGCAATTATAATATCCTATTCCTTCTTCTCCTTTACCTTCATATAAAAGACAAGCGCAAATATGACAACGGCTATTGCCACCGCAAACATCAAAGTGCCTTGAGGCTCGCTCCATTCCGCCAGATGCTCAAGGAATGTCACCGCAAGCATAAGGGCTATAACGCTGGATAGTTTTTTCTTAAGGTCATCAAGGTCTTTTATAACCAGCCACTCTGGAAGCCTCAATTCTCCAATAAATAGCTCATAAAGGGCTATGGCAAATATGTATAATATGACTGCTAATATAAAAGAATCCAATATTGCAACTGCGTGCGCCGTTGTCCCTGTTGCCTCTGCTGAAAGGATATCATCAAACATATGAAATATTACTACAGCCATCTTTACAGACGCCCATATAAATATAGATACTGATGCGGCCAGCGCTGAGAAAACTGCAAGCAGAACCGCATATTTTGCATTTTCAAGGATAGTCTTCATAGTCGCTTCGCTCCATTGAAAAATCAGAAGTTGAGAAGTTTAGAAGTTGAGAAGATTAGCAAAAAAATCTTATCTTCTTAACTTCTCATTTTTTATCTTTTGGTTCTCATCTTCATATCTTCTCAAGTTCTCATCTTCTCTATTTATATAACCCCGTAATCAGCCAGCGCCTTCCTGAGTTTTTTTCTATTCGCCTCCTCCATCTTTACAAGCGGCAGTCTGAACTCTTCTTCTATTTTACCCATCATGGCAAGGGCTGTCTTAACAGGGATCGGATTTGTCTCAATAAACATTGCTCTGTGCAACGGTTGGAGTTTGTAATGCAGCTTTCTTGTCTTCGCAATATCCCCGGCAAAGAAGGCATCACACATCTGTCTGACACCCTTTGGCGCTATATTTGATGTAACTGATATTACACCATGCCCGCCAAGCGCAAGTATGGGCATGGTTGTAAAATCATCACCTGAGAGGATTAGAAACCCCTTCCTCGCCATCTCAATTGTATCGCTTACCTGTTGAAGGCTTCCTGTTGCCTCTTTAATGCCAACTATATTTTTTATTTCAGACAACCGGGCAACCGTCTCTGGAAGCATATTTACACCGGTTCTTCCAGGGACATTATAGAGGATAATCGGAATATCCACATCTTCGGCAACTGCCTTATAATGCTGATAGAGCC
>MGQA01000120.1 GCA_001797665.1 Deltaproteobacteria bacterium GWF2_42_12
CAATAAGATTGAGAAAAATAAAGCAAAGATATGGAAAAATGAAGAACTTTATCTTGATGATGCGGAGATAGGCGTATTTGCATACGGTGTTTCTGCAAAGAGCGCAAAATTCGCGGTAAAAGAACTAAGGAGCAAAGGCATCAAAGTTGGTCTTCTTAGGCCGCTGACCATCTGGCCGTTCCCTGATGATGTTGTGGAAGATATGGCGAAACAGGTGAAGACCATCATAGTGCCTGAGATGAACCTCGGTCAAATCTTTTATGAAGTGCAGAGGGCGTCTAAAGGTCAATGCGAGGTAAAAGGAATATTCAGAGTTGATACAGACCCTATTCATCCAAGGCAGATCATGAATGCCATATTAGGGAAGCGAGTTGAGGCAACAGTGATACCAAGCGATGTTATGATAGAAAGAGATATGATAGATGGATAAGCAACATTCTGTGAATGTTGAATTGCAAATTGAAGATTGCAAAATGCAAAATTAGCTTCTTTATTTTTTAAATTTTGAAATTTACACTTTGCACTTTGCATTTTGCATTGGAGCAAAGCGACATGGGAGGTTACAATGTCCACACAGGCTGCAACAGCATCAGTACCATATAAAGAGAAAAAGCCTTTTGATTATACATCGTATATGCGCAAGGGGAAGCTTCCGCATATCTGGTGTCCTGGATGCGGACACGGGGTTGTGATGAAGAGCTTGCTTAGGGCTATCCATGCAACAGGCATAGACCAGGACAATATTGCTATGGTTTCTGGTATTGGTTGTTCAAGCAGAACTCCCGGGTATCTTGATTTTAATACGCTCCATACGCTTCACGGCAGGGCTATTGCCTATGCAACAGGGCTTAAGTTGGCAAAACCAAAACTGAAGGTGATTGTAACAACAGGTGATGGAGATGCCCTTGCAATAGGCGGCAATCACTTTATCCATGCCTGCAGAAGAAATATGGACATGGTTATACTGGTCTACAACAATTATATCTATGGAATGACAAGTGGTCAGTCTTCGCCAACTACGCCTCAGAACATGATAGCTACTACAGCTCGATATGGAAGCATTGAGCCTACATTTGATACATGCGATTTGGCTAAGGCCGCAGGCGCCACATTTGTGGCGCGTGGTACTGCGTATCACTGCCAGGAGCTTGAAAAAACCCTTTATGAAGCCATAATGCACAAAGGTATGGCTGTCGTAGATATACTCGATTCATGCCCAACCTATTACGGAAGATTTAACAAATTTAAGAGCGCATCTGAAATGATGGAGAAGATTGAAAAGGATGGGACTATTTCTGTGGCGCAGGCAGCAAAGATGACGCCAGAGCAGTTGCAAGGAAAGCTTGTGAGAGGGGTTATTCATAAGGCAGAACGCGCTGAGTATTGCGAAGAGTATGAGAAATTGATGGAAAAGGCGCAGGGGAAATAGAAGTTATGGAGCGAGCCGACCATGTCGGCGTTTGAAAGCGAGGTTGTATAACCTCGCTTTAACGGCAACACGGTTGCCTTGGTCCAAAACCTGGAGGCTTACATGTCACAAAGATATGAGATGAGATTCAGCGGTTCAGGCGGTCAGGGGATGATATTGGCAGGCATTATCATGGCAGAGGCTGCTTCTATATACGGCGGGAAAAATGCGGCACAGAGCCAATCGTACGGCCCTGAATCAAGGGGAGGCGCATCGCGAAGCGAGGTTATAATCAGCGATGAAGAGGTGGATTATCCAAAGGCAACAAGCATAGATGCGATGCTTGCAATGACGCAGGAGGCATGCAACAAATACTATAAAGACATAAAAGACGGCGGCATATTGCTCGTAGATTCAGACGAGGTAAAAGAAGTCCCTAAAGGGAAATTTAAGCTTGCCAGCGCGCCCATCACATCCATTGCTCGCGATCAGCTCGGCAAGACTATTGTTGCCAATATTATAGCGCTCGGCATGATAACCGAACTTACTAAAGTTGTATCCCATGAGGCAATTGAAAAGGCAGTGCTTGCGCGCGTTCCTCAGGCATTTCTTGATTTGAATAAAAAGGCCCTCCAAATAGGTTTTGATAAAGCAAAGGCATTTAAGGTATAATTTGCAAAGGCTATAGACCGTGGGCTATAGGCTATAGGTTAGACCCAGGCACAAGACTTAAGTTTATATTCTTAGAGTCTTATGTCTATTCTTCCTATTGCCTATCACCCATTGCCTATTGCCTATCTACAACTTCCTCTTTAAAACCGAGCATAATTATTATGATATACCAACCCAGAATCCTTATCATTGATGATGAACCTCTTATGAGAATATCCATTACTGATGCCCTTGTTGCAGAGGGTTATCAGGTTTTAGGGGTAGAATCAGGCAGGGAAGGCATAGACTTCATCAGCAAAGACAACTATGACATAATTATTACTGATTTGAAACTTCCTGAAGTGGACGGCATCGAGATATTAAAGACAGCTTTGAAGCAGTCGCCAAAGGCAAAGGTTATTATGATAACAGCCTATGGCTCTGTTGATACAGCGGTGGAGGCTATGAAGCAAGGCGCGTATGATTATATTACAAAGCCGTTTTCAATGGATGAGCTTCTTATTGTTGTGAGGCATTTGATAGAGTTCAGAAGACTTGAATATGAAAATACAATGCTTAGAGAAAAGATAGATGAAAAATACGCCTTTGAGGGCATTATAGGCAACTCTTCTAAAATGGAGGAGGTTCTGGAAAAGGTAAAAATTATTGCAGATTCTGCTTCAACTGTATTGATAACAGGTGAAAGCGGAACAGGTAAGGAATTGATTGCTAATGCCATCCATTATCATAGCGCGCGTCGGGATAATTCATTTATTAAGGTAAGTTGCGCAGCGCTTCCGGAAACCCTCCTTGAGGCAGAACTATTTGGATACGAGAAAGGCGCATTTACAGGCGCTCTAAAACAGAAAAAAGGACGATTCGAACTTGCAAACAATGGAACACTGTTTTTAGATGAGATTGGCGAGATATCTCCAGCAATTCAGGTGAAGCTCCTCAGGGTTCTTCAGGAAAGGCAGTTTGAAAGACTTGGCGGCACTGAGACATTAAGTGTAGATGTTAGAATAATCTGCGCAACGCAGCGAGACCTTAAAAAAGAGGTTAAAAATGGTATGTTCAGGGAGGACCTTTATTACCGATTAAATGTAGTGCCAATCCATATCCCACCACTGCGGGAAAGGCAAGAGGATATCCTTCTTATAGCAAACAATTTTATAAAGAAATTTTCTGCCCAAAACAACAAACATATAGAAGGCATCTCGCCAGAGGCAAAGGATATGCTTATTAACTACCCCTTTCCGGGAAATGTTAGAGAGTTAGAGCATGCTATAGAGAGGGCTGTGATACTGGGAAACGATAACTACATTCAGCCAAAGGACCTGCCGGATGATATTCACAAATTCTATGATGATTCTACAACACTTTCTGCAATGGTGGCCTATGCCGAACCATTGTCAAAGGCGATAGATCATTTTGAAAGGGAATATATAATTAAGGCCCTTGAAGAGTCTAAGGGCAATAAGACAGCTGCGGCTGAGAAGCTGGGGATATCCAGAAAGACATTGTGGGAAAAATGCAAGGGCCACGGTCTGGAAAAAACAGCAAAAGTTGAGAGTCATTAACAATGGCGGAGAAATTAATCAAAAAAGGCATACGGAGAAGGGTTGTTGTTTCAATGCTCATTGTGAGTATTGTGCCCCTTTTGCTTGGATTGTATCTCACATATCGTGATGGAACAGTTACGATAAGGGATTCTATAGGCGCCAGCTTTCAGGAGATGGCAAAAGAGACAGCAAAAAAGATAGATATGATAATAAAAAAGGAGATTATTGATGTTCAGAGGCTTGCCATTACACCTGATATTGGTAAGGCAATTAAGCATAAAGGTTATGAGGAAGAAGAGCTGCACAGTTACTTAGATAGATTTATAGGCTATTATGATGAAAATGAGGTTAACAGCATTGTCATAGTGAATGCAAAAGGGGAGTATATTACTGGTATAGGAGAGAATGCAAAAAAAAGTTACAGTAATGAAAAGTGGTTTAAAGACGCCATTAATAATAGTCAAGGCAAGGTGTATGTTGGAGATCTGAGATTCGATGATACATCTGGTATGCATCTGATGAGCATAGCTGCGCCTGTGATGGAAAAAGAGGGTGTTATTGGCGTGGTAGTTGTTAAATATATGGTAAATAAGCTGCTTGAGGTCATAAACAATATCAAGATTGAAAGCACTGGTCACGCAAATCTTGTTGATTCATCCGGGACTATAATTGTATGTCCAATATTTCCTCTCAGGAGTCATCATGTTGGCGCTGAACTTATTAAAACCATATCTACAAGCAGGCCTGGATGGAGCATTGCAAAAGACGATGCGCATGGAGGAACAAACTCGCTAATAGGGTTTGCTCCTGTGGAGGTCACATTAAATTCTGAGATGGGGTGGTTTGATGGCAATAGGTGGTATATATTTATTAGGCAGAGCCCCAGCGAGATATATGCGCCAATTTATTCCCTGCTTATACGCATATCCATATTTGGCGCTATGCTCGTAACCGTTCTTTCCCTTGTCGGCGTATATGCTACCAGTAAGATTGTTGAGCCCATTAAAGAGCTTTACAAGGGTGTTGAACATATAGGACAAGGGAATCTTGACTATCGCCTTGATATTAAAACCAACGATGAAATAGAGAGGCTGGCAGACGCATTCAATAAGATGGCCAGCAAACTTCAGGAAAGAACAAAGGAGCTTGAGGTTTCAGAGGAGAGATATAAAGATCTTATAGAGAACTCGCCTGAGATGATACATTCTGTGAATGCGGAGAGATATTTTCTTAACGTTAATAAAACCGAACTGGACATTCTTGGTTATACCATCGAGGAGATGCGCCACAAGAAGATAGAAGATGTTATGCCCGATGAATTTAAAGAGAAAGGAGGCGTAAAACATATAGAAAGATCAGCAAGGGAAGGTATAAGCACTGTAGAAACGCAGTTTATTACAAAAGACGGCAGAAGGATTGACGTAGAAATAACCGCTACAGCGCTGTACCATCCTATAACCGGCGATTTTATTAGAACAAGGGCATTCGTGAGAGAAATTACTGATAGGAAGAAACTGGAGAGACAATTGAAGGAATACTATGAGATACTCGAGCAGAAGGTTTATGATAGAACGAGGGAATTAAAAGAGACAAAAGACTACATGGCGAATCTTCTCGAAACCGCAAATGATGTCATTTATACGCTGACCCCTGACGGCATAATTACTTATGTGAATACAAAGATAGAGGATTGGGGCTATAAAAAGGATGAGCTTGTTGGTAAGAATTTCTTGACAATCTTTGCAATTGGACACAAAGGGGAAAGATTTAAAAAGACAGTAAAGGAAGGCATAAAACAGACTTATGGTGTGGAGGTTATCAGTAAAACAGGTGAAAAAAGGTACGCCATTTTGAGCATTTCGCCGATTAAGACAAATGAGGGCAGGATAGTAGAGGTGTTGGGTATAGCAAAAGATATAACTAAACAGAAGATGTTTGAGCATCAGATAGCGCATACTGAGAAGATGTCTGCTATTGGTCAGCTTGCAGCAGGTATTGCTCACGAGATAAATAACCCGCTTGGCGGTATATTAAATTGTCTCTATAATCTAAGGAAAAATATGTTCCCGCCAAAAAGAAAAGAGGAGTATTATAGTTCAATGGAGGATGGTATTCACCGTGTTAAGAAGATTGTGAGCCAGCTCCTTGAATTTTCCCAGCAGCATGAGCCTGAATTTGCTGCCGTGGATATAAATAATCTTGTAGACGAGGTTCTTTTCCTTCTAAATTATACATTTTCTAAGAATGGGATAAAGGTGGAAAAAATTTTAGGCCAGAATCTTCCAATGCTAATGCTTGACAAACATAAGATGCAGCAAGTATTTACCAATATCCTCTTAAACGCAGTTCATGCAATAGGAGACAAGAAGGGGCAGATAAGCATTAAAACATCACATGAGAATGGATGGTGTCAAATAGACATAACAGATACTGGCACTGGGATATCTGATAATATTCTTCCTAAGATATTTGACCCATTTTTTACAACAAAAGATGTAGGCGAAGGCACAGGCCTTGGACTTTCAGTGAGTAAAGGCATTATAGAGGTGCATGATGGCAAGATAGATGTGCAAAGCGAGTTGGGTAAAGGCACTACTTTTTCTATAAGACTGCCGATTCGGGGCATGATTGAATATGACAACGCAGCAGAAGAGGCGTATATGTAATATTAGCGGTAATTCGCCAATAGCGTTACATTAAAGTAACAATAACTAAGGCGCTGATTTTATTGAAGAACTCACAATAATATATAAAAGAGTATTCCGATATCGTAACACATCAAGCTTCTCTTATTTTCCTACCCTATTAAGTTTATCAATTAAATATATCTTTAAAATCAAGTAGTTTTATCCATAAAAGAGCCTCTTATTTTTTTTGGCATAGACCTTGCACTCATATACCTATAGTAAAAATCTTTCTGTTTTTTTATATCCAGGGATAGGCCCACCCTAGGAAGGAAAAGAAAGGAGATTAATTTATGGCTATGAAAGGGTTCTGGAAATCAGGTCATCCACCAACGCTCTTGATGGCATTCCTCTATTTTGATGTCAGCTTCATGGTCTGGATGGTCAATGCAGCGATGGCCCCGTTTATAAGTCAGGAATTCAACTTAACTCCAGCTCAGAAAGGATTGATGCTCTCCATCCCAGTGTTCGCGGGCGCGCTTTTACGCATACCCCTTGGTCTTGCTGCAGAAATTATAGGAAGAAAGACAGCAGCGCTTATCGGTTTGGGCGGGACAATACTTGCGATGGTCTATGGTTTTTATCTTGTAAATACCTATAATCAAGTGCTTATCCTTGGCGCTCTTTTGGGTGTCGCAGGCGCAAGTTTTGCCGTTGCGCTTCCACTTGGCTCAGGATGGTTCCCGCCTCAATATCAAGGTCTGGCTATGGGTATTGCCGGCGCAGGCAACAGCGGAACTGTTTTGGCCGGTTTATTTGCAGGACCCCTTGCAAAAACATACGGTTGGCAGAATGTGTATGGCTATTTTGCAATTCCAGTTTTAGTAGTGATGGGACTAATGTGGTTATTAGCCAAAGAACCTCCTGATAAGGTAGAGCATAAGAAGTTAACAGATTATCTTAAGGTGTTGGTAGAAAAGGATATCTGGATATTTAACCTTCTTTATTGGGTTACATTCGGCGGTTTTGTTGGATTTGCCAGTTTTGTGCCGACATTTATGGCTGACCAGTATGGCGTAAGCAAGGTTGTTGCCGGTCAGTTTATGATAGTTGTAGGTTTTACTGCAAGCGCTGTTCGTATAATAGGCGGTTGGTTTTCAGACCGTTTTGGAGGCATAAACGCCCTGACCGGAATTTACATCATTATTGCCGGAACTGCGCTTTTGTGCAGCACGCTACCAGCATCCATTACCATGATTTTTGTGTTTTTATTCCTCATGTCAGCAGGCATGGGCGCTGGAAATGGCTCAGTATTTCAATTGATTCCCCTCAGATTCCCTCATGCTAAGGCAATCACCTCTGGTGTAGTTGGTGAGTTTGGCGCTCTGGGTGGCGCATTTATACCTTTGGTCATGGGGTATTCCCAAGAATATACTGGTAGTTTTTCTATGGGGTTTGTTGTCTATGCCATAACGGCTGTGGCTGCCTTGTCTCTAATGATGATTGTCCAACGACGCTGGACTACAAGTTGGGTTGGAAAGGGCGGGAGGGCATTAATCACAGAGGAACAGTATAGGAGGGTTGCTTAATAATAAATAGCGGCAGTGCGGCGCTCGCCAGAAGCTAAAAATTGACATGGCATACAGGAATATAATCTGCCCGATTGATGGCTCAGAATTAGGCAATAAGGCATTAGAAGAGGCAATATATATTAGCAAGGCAACTGGCGCAAGGCTGATTTTGTTGCACGTAGTTGAAAAATGGTATCAGTCAGCGCACCTCGTTACTGATTCAGAAGAATGGCAGCTAATCCATAACGATTGGCTAAAAAAAGGTAGGGAGCTGCTGGATAGTGAGCTGGTAAAGGTCAAGGAAAAGGGTTCAAAAGATGTCGAAACAGTCTTGCGGGATGGTGATGCTGCATATGAAATCATTGCAACGGCTGTAGAGAGCAAGGCTGACCTGATTGTTATGGCAAGCCACCGTTATTCGCCCATAGGAAAACTATTTATGGGCAGTGTAATTGATAATGTTACAAAAAGGGCGCCATGTCCTGTTTTATGGGTTTTTAAATAAATAACTAAGAATAATACAGACAGGTATAGGTAGAGGTAAAAGGTGAGCAGTTGCCTTAGACCGAATCTTCTGTTTGCCTTAAACGTTACTTATGCCTGTTTTTAATTAACTAAAGGAGGTGTCACGTATGGAATTTGGTAGGGGATTGTTAGCAAAGGGGTGGAGACACTGCGTTATTGCAGCTGTTGTCATTGGCAGTAGTTTGCCAGTTATAGCTGTATCAGCAGAAACCCAGCCCGCTGCAGTTGAGCAAACGGCCTCGGTAGCACAGGCAGCAACTGAAACAGCGGCCCAGGCTGAGGTAGCTATACCTGATGTGGGCGACTTCGACGCAGGTAAGGCGTTTTTCACAGGAGGAACGTCGTTTAAAAATGGAGGTCCTCCATGTATATCATGCCACAGCGCAGGCGTAGGTAAGCTTGGCGGAGGGCTTCTCGGTCCAAATCTTACAAAGGTTTATGCAGACCCTGCTAAACAGGCGCTTCTGAATATCGCATGGGTAAATAGTCCAGGTATTCCAGTGATGGGCCCTATCTTTTCGAATAAAAATATAACTGAAGAGGAGATGAATCACCTGAAGGCATTTTTAAAGGCTGCGAGCGAAAAAGAGGTTGCGCCTTCTTCTACGGGAAAATTTACTCTTATCAGTTTGTTAGGTTCTGTTGGGGTGCTTATTTTCTTTAGCATCGTATGGAGCAATAGATATAGCAAAAGAAATCAAAACACCGCCCACGATGCGTTATGGAAAAATTATGGCGGAAAGGGAGGTAGGTAGAGATGGCAACATGGATACAAGATGAAATAAACCCGAGTAAGAGGGGTTGGGAAGAATTTTATAGAAGCAGATGGCAGCATGACAAGACTGTCCGAAGCACTCATGGAAACAACTGCACAGGCGGATGCAGCTGGATGGTATATGTTAAGGATGGAGTTATTACGTGGGAACTACAGGCTGTTGATTATCCTTTATTAGAGGCCACCATTCCGCCGTATGAGCCAAGAGGGTGTCAGAGAGGTATCTCAGCTTCATGGTATGTTTACAGCCCTGTCAGGATAAAATATCCTTACGTGCGCGGCACGCTCATGGATGCATGGAAAGAGGCGCGGTCAAGACATTCAGACCCTGTGGATGCATGGGCCAGTATAGTGGAAAATCCCGAACTCTCAAAGAAGATTAAATGGTCAAGGGGCAAAGGCGGTTTTCGCAGGTTTGATTGGGATACTGCAGCAGAGATAATAACCGCAGCCCAGATATATACCATCAAGAAGTATGGGCCTGACAGGAATATCAGCTTTTCTCCAATTCCTGCCATGTCTCAGATAAGCTATGCATCAGGCGCCAGGTATCATCAGTTAATCGGCGGAATGAGCATGAGCTTCTATGATTACTATACAGACCTGCCAAATGCCCACCCTCAGGTTTGGGGCGAGCAGACAGATGTGGCTGAGAGCGCTGACTGGTACCATTCAGGATATGTAGTAGTTACAGGGGCTACTCCCAACAGGACAAGGACTGCGGATTGCCACTTTTTATCAGAGCTTCGCATTGGCGGAGCAAAGTGTGTAGTAATGACCCCGGATTATTCGGAGTCTGCAAAATATGCTGATTTATGGGTTCCGGTAAAGCCTGGTTCTGACACTGCCATCTGGATGGGAATAAACCATGTCATACTTAAGGAATTCTATGTAGACAGGCAGGTTCCTTACTTCATAGAATATTCAAAAAACTACACAGACCTCCCGCACCTTATAAAGCTCAGGAAGACCAAGAACGGATATGAGATGGGCAGGTACTTGAGGGCCATGGATCTGAAGGATTATGCTTCTACAGACAATCCAGAGTGGAAGTTTGCCATGTGGGATACCAAGACCAATAAACCCAGCGTTGTCTACGGCGGCATAGGTTTCAGATGGTCAAAGAACAAGGAGAGTGAAGGCAAGTGGAACACCCTCCTGAAGGATGAAAAGACAGGGGCGCAGATAGACCCAGCGCTTTCGCTCTTGGATAAGAAAGACGATGCTATAGAGTGTGTATTCTATGAGCTTGATACCGGTGAGATTTACAAGAGACAGGTTCCGGTAAAATATATTGAGACCGCTGAAGGGAAGATACCTGTAACCACGGTATTTGACATGCAGATGTCTCACTTCGGCGTGGCGCGTCCAGGCCTTTCAGGCGATTTTGCCAAGAGCTATGACGACGACAAGGGCTTTTCTCCGGCATGGCAGGAAAAGTATACCGGCATCGGTCGGGCAACGATTATTCAGATAGCCAGGGAGTTTGCCTCCAATGCCGAGGTTACCAAGGGAAGGTCTATGGTAATAAGCGGCGCAAGCAGCAACCATTATTATCACTCAGACCTCATCTACAGGTCGTTTATTGGCGCATTGATGCTCTGCGGCTGCATCGGCAGAAACGGCGGCGGTCAGAACCATTATGTGGGCCAGGAAAAACTGGCGTGTTTTGATTCATGGGGACAGGTATCACTTGCCCTTGACTGGCAAAGGCCCCCACGTCTTCAGAATACACCGAGCTACTGGTATATACACACCCAGCAGTTTAAATATGACTCAAAGATAACCGACTACCATGTTGTGCCGGATAAGAATGCCCTGGAATATGAGCATTGTGCAGACTGGCAGGTCAAGGCTGTAAGGATAGGCGGTCTGCCGTGGTATCCACAGTGGAACAAGAGCCCCCTTGTTGTAGCAGAGGAGGCGCAGAAGGCAGGCGCAAAGACAGATGCGGAGATTGTGGACTATACGGTAAAGCAGCTCAAGAGCGGCGCGCTTCAGTTTGCTGTAGAGGATCCGGATGCATCAGAACATTGGCCGAGGGTGTGGATGATATGGCGCGGCAATGCCCTTGGTTCCAGCGCAAGAGGCAATGAATATTTCTTAAAATTCCTTCTTGGCACACACCATAATATGGATTGTGAGGAAGTGGCAAAACCGCACATCAAGGAGATGAAATACAGGGAGTCGCCGCTTGGCAAGCTTGATCTCATTGTTGACCTGAATATGAGGATGAATACGACCCCAATGTATTCTGATATAGTCCTTCCTGCTGCCCACTGGTATGAGAAGGAGGATATAAACACCACAGATCTCCACTCGTATATCCATCCGATGGGCGCTGCTGTTTCTCCAAACTGGGAGGCAAAGAGCGATTGGGATGCATTCAAGTTCATTGCGCAAAAATTCAGCGAACTTGCGGCAAAGCATTTCCCGAAGCCTGTGAAAGATGTAGTTATGACACCGCTCATGCACGATACCCCAGGCGAGATGACGCAGCCTGCCCTTAACGGCGTCCAGGACTGGAAGAAGGGCCAGTGCGAGGCTATACCAGGCCAGACCATGCCCAATCTCAATGTTGTAACGAGAGACTATGCGAACATTTATAACCGATGGGTTTCCTTCGGGCCTCTGATGAAGACCAAGTATGGCTTCCACGGCATCATGCTTGATGGAAAACCGTTCTATGACGAATATATCAATGACCCCCATACCCCAAAAGTGGAGTGGGGCGGCGAGAAATATATATCCCTCAGAGAGGCCAAAGAGGCTGCTAATGTGGTCATGTTCTTCTCCGGCGTGACAAACGGCGAGGTGGACTATCAGCAATGGCTGATTGAGGAGCATCACACAGGTCTCCATGGCGCGAACTATAACGAGGCAAAGGAGTCAGTTAAGAAGATATTCGGCCATGATCCATCAAGGGTCTGGACTCTGAAGCACAAAGACTTGCTGCCCAAGGCCATGGAAGCTGCGAAAACAGAGTATCATGGACTGGCTGACGAGATCGCAGGACCGGACAGGAATTTCCGCACAACCTACGATGACATAGTCGCACAGCCGAGAAGGTGTCTTAACAGCCCTCTCTGGACAGGCGATACAAGGAACGGCAGGTCATACAACGCATATACGAACCAGATAGACTTCAGGCTCCCATGGAGAACCCTGACAGGGAGACAGCATTTTTATCTTGACCATCCGACATATCTTGAGTTTGGAGAAGCCTTGGTGACCCACAAGTATAAATTGGATCCAACCAAGATGAACGAGATTAAGAAGAGCGACAAATCAGGAGCGCTGCACCTTAACTATATTACCCCGCATGGCAAGTGGCAGATACATTCTACCCACTATGACAACCTGCGCATGCTGACACTCTCGCGAGGCGGCAATAGCATCTGGGTAAACGATAAAGATGCGGACAGTATAGGTATAAAGGACAATGACTGGGTTGAGGCATACAATGACAACGGGGTGTATTGCGCCCGTGCCGTTGTCAGCGCCAGGATACCTTCAGGGACAGCCTATGCGTATCACTCACAGGAGCGTACGATAAACATCCCCAAGTCTCAGATAAGAAATAAGATCAGAGGCGGATTCCACAACAGTCTCCCGAGGCAGAGGCTGAAGCTCCCAACGTTGAGCGTTGCCGGATATGCACAGTTCTCTTATGGGTTTAATTCATGGGGACCGATTCCGATCATCAGAGACACGACTATCTTGCTTAGAAAAATGAAGAATCAGGAGGTGGAATGGTAATGGATATACGAGCGCAGCTATCAATGAGTTTCAACCTTGACAAGTGCATAGGGTGTCACACATGCAGTGTATCGTGCAAAAATGTGTGGACCAGCCGTCAAGGCGCAGAGTATATGTGGTGGAACAATGTAGAGACAAAACCGGGCGCAGGCTATCCACTGACCTGGGAGGATCAGGAAAGATACAGAGGTGGATGGGAGGTTGTTGACGGAAATCTTAGACTTAAGCTCATCAAGGGCAATAAGTTGAGGACTCTGGCAAGCATCTTCTTCCAGCCAAACCTGCCGACCATAGACGACTACTATGAGCCGTTTACCTATGATTATCAGAACCTGTTTAATGCGCCGGCCGGAGATGACCAGCCGGTAGCCAGACCGAAATCGCTTATTACAGGTGAGTTCATGGAGAAGATAGTCCTTGGACCAAACTGGGATGACGACTTTGGCGGTTCGCCTCTATATGCGTCAAACGACCCGAACCTCAAAGGGCTTTCCGATACGCAGAAGGAGATGCTTACCAAGTTCCATAAGCTCTTCTACTTCTATGTGCCGAGAATTTGCAATCACTGCCTGAACCCAGGTTGTGTCGCAGCATGTCCGTCCGGCGCAATATATAAAAGAGGAGAAGACGGCGTAGTCCTCATTGATCAGGATACCTGCCGCGCATGGAGGTTCTGTGTAAGCGCATGCCCTTACAAAAAGCCATACTATAACTGGGCAACAGGTAAATCTGAAAAGTGCATCTTCTGCTATCCCAGGACAGAAACTGCTCAGCCTAATGCATGCGCACATTCATGCGTTGGAAGAATTAGAACTGTCGGCGTCCTGTTTTATGATGCAGAGAGGATAGAAGAGATTGCAAAGCTTCCTGATAATAGGCTCGTTGACGGGATGCGAGATATTGTCTTAGATCCGTTTGACCCGGAGGTTATAGCAGCTGCAAGAAAGGCAGGCATTGATGAAAACTGGATAACTGCTGCGCAGAATTCACCTGCATACAATCTGTTCAAGAAGTGGAGAATATCATTGCCGAACCACCCTGAATTCAGGACGCTCCCAATGAATACCTACATACCACCTCTATCGCCTGTCCTTCATCAGGCGAAGGCTGACAGGGGAGGGGTATTTGATCCCGAGACAGAAGGTTTCTTTAATGAGATAGACAAGATGAGGATTCCAGCGAAATTCCTTGCAAACCTGCTGAGCGCTGGAAATGAGAGCCTTATAATAGAGTCTCTTAAAAAACAGATGGCTGTCAGAATGTACGCGAGACAGAAACGGGTAGGCGATGTGGGTGAATCTGTTGTGAAATCAGCCCTTTCCGCATCAGGCCTTACGCCAAAGGACGCAGAGGATATATACAGGATAAACTCTCTTGCCACATACAAAGAGAGGTTTGTAATTCCAGAAACACATCGTGAAAGCAAAACCACTGTGGATCCGAGGACCATGTATGAGAAGAGAGGTTCTATCGGCTTCGGTGTTAAGAAAAAGGAA
>MGQA01000121.1 GCA_001797665.1 Deltaproteobacteria bacterium GWF2_42_12
AGGGGGATTGTTTTCATGCCCTACGGGGTGATTTGTTTCATCCGTCGCCCACTCTGCAACAAGCCGGGCACCGGCAGTTTTCATTGCCTTGGCAATTTCTGCAAACCGCTCTCTGGAGATTTGATAGAGAGGCACGCTTGAAGGATATTGGTTAGTATCCTGTATTACGGCTGTGCCAAGAGTAGAGGTTATGATGTTGTTTAGGGTGATCATAATTCATCCTAAAAATAATCTGAATCAATCCTCTTAATTTCGTAATTTGTAGGGTGGGCTATGCCCACTAATACGGTTGCTATAACAGATAATAAGGTGGGCGCAGCCCACCCTACTTGCTCAAAATTCTTTTCACTTCAACAACCCCACCGCCGTAGAAAACCACTCCGCCAGAAAATTTGGCATATATAAACCAATAATAAGCACCAATACCATGTGCAAAATTACCGGCACATGGGCGACTTTTAAAAACTGCTGGTTTGGAGGAATCTCACCGGCAATCATCGGCTGAACTCTCCTAAAAAGGGCTGCAAATGCAACACCGAGCCCTATTAAAAGTAATGGCGTCAGGAGCGGCACATCTTTTATGGTTGCAGTGAGTATCAAAAACTCGCTGGTAAATATGCCGAATGGCGGCATGCCGACTATTGCTATTACCCCGAATATTAACCCCCAGCCTACCAGGGGATTGCCTCTGATAAGTCCCCTGATTTTATCCATCTCCTGGGTGCCGTGCATCTGGGAGGCATGCCCCACGGTGAAGAATATGGCGGATTTTGTAAGGCTGTGAACCAACATGTGCAGGAGCGCGCCGAAGGTGGCAATCGGCCCTCCAAGACCGAATGCAAATGTTGCTATGCCCATATGCTCTATGGATGAATATGCAAACATCCTTTTTATGTCTTTTTGTCTTAAGAGGGAAAAGGCGGCAACAAGGATAGATAAAAGCCCGAATCCCATCATGATATAACCTGCCTGATGCGTGCCTGTTGCGCCGTCAACAAGAACCTTGCATCTTACCAACGCATAGAGGGCGATATTTAAGAGAAGGCCAGAAAGAACAGCAGAGATTGGCGTTGGGCCTTCGCTGTGCGCATCTGGAAGCCAGTTGTGGAGCGGGACAAGGCCGACCTTTGTGCCGTAGCCGACCACAAGGAATACAAACGAAAGAGAAAGGACTCTCGGCTCAAGCTTATCTTTTACCTGATTTAAGTTCGTCCATAGAAGCGCCTCGCCGCCCTCGCCCAAGACCTGTTCTGCAGCAAAGTAGAGTAGCACTGTGCCAAAGAGTGCTATTGCGATTCCAACACCACATAATATGAAATATTTCCACGCTGCCTCAATCGCTGTTGGCGTGCGGTAGAGGGAAACCAGAAGCACAGTAGATAATGTGGCGAGCTCCATCGCTATCCATAAAATGCCAAGATTGTTTGTAAGGAGCGCTAGGAGCATGGCAAAGATAAAGAGCTGGAACATGGCATGATAGAATCTCATGCCCCAGTGGCCAATGCGGCCATGCTCCCGCTCGCGGCGCATGTATCTACGACTAAAGATGGCGGTTGTCATGGATACAAAGGATGTGAGAACCGCCAGATATACATTAAAGGCGTCAACAAAGAAAAAGTTGTTGCCTGCCAGCATCGGTCCCTGCATATAGACCTGAACCGCCAATGCAATGCCGGCCAGAAATGTAGCAAGAGAGCCGAAGATATTTATCTCCGGCGCAAATTTCCTGTCACCCGCAAAGGCAAGGGCAATTGCTGATAGAAATGATATGCCGAGTAAGATGATAAGCGTCATACTTCCAGAGCCGTTTAAACGGTTTAATCTGTTTAAACTGTTTAATCTGCCTTTAGTCCTCTTCTTTTAATTTCGCCATCTGGTTTACATCTAAACTTTCAAATGTCGTGCGTATCTGAAAGAAAAATATCCCAAAAACAAAGGCAGCTATCAATATATCAAGAGCTACACCAAGCTCCACAACCAGCGGCATTCCGTATGTGGCGCTCGTAGCTGCAAAAAAGAGTCCGTTCTCCAATGCAAGAAACCCGATTATTTGAGTGACCGCATGTCTTCTGGTAATCATCATCAAAAGGCCAAGCATGACTGTTGCAAGGGCTACTGCAAGTGTGGACCTTGTTACAAGAGTAGAAAGTTCCATGATAGGCGCAGTTAGATGATAAGAGAATATTACCAGCGCAATACCGATGAGCATTGTAGTCGGGACATTTACGACAGCCTCAATCTCTTTACGGATCTGCAGTCGTACAATCAGGGCATGGAGTATATATGGCAAAAGAATGACCTTTAATGCCAGTGTTAAAATAGACGATATATAGAGGTGATGAGACCCTGCCGCATAGCCGACTAATGCTGTGCTTATAGAAAGGAACAGCCCCTGCCATGCAAAGAGATGCAAAAGCCCATAAATCCTCCTCTGCACAAGGAGGCCAAAGGCAGTAAGGAGTATAAGCGCTGCGAGGACGCTGTTTATTTGGGCGGCAAGACTTGTGGTCATATCACTCCAATATAAAATAAGAAAGCATCCCCAATGTCGCAAACAGGAATGCGCTTCCTAAAAATTCTGGCACGCGGAATATCCGCATCTTTGCCAGACCTGTTTCTATCAATACAAGGACAATGCCTGCGATAAAGAGCTTTGCTATCAATAAAACAAATGCTATGGGGATATCTTTTAAACTGCCTTCTCCAATACCCCACGGGAAGAACGCAACTATTCCGAGGCTTGCAAAGAGAAAGAGCTTCATCATGCTCGCCCATTCAATGAGCGCCAGGTGCCTGCCTGAATACTCCAAAATCATTGCCTCGTGTATCATAGTAAGTTCCAGATGGGTTGCAGGGTTGTCAACCGGTATTCTCCCATTCTCTGCTATGGCAATAAGCACAAATGCCAATAATGCAAAAGCAAGGGACGGCCTGAGAATGAAAGGTCCATGGCCAATTACCAGTGCTATCTGCGCCAATGAAGTGGACTGAGCAACCAAGGACACCGTAAATATCGCCATGAGCATTGCAGGCTCAGATAGGGATGCTATCATCATCTCGCGGCTTGAACCCATGCCGCCAAAGGCTGTGCCGATGTCCATCCCTGCCAGGGCAGTAAAAAACCGCGCAATGGCAAAGAGCGCTACCAGTACGATTGCATCTGCTGTTAAGGCCAGAGATAAATCCGTAGAAAGGATTGGGATAATCGCTGCTGCAAGGACGCTTACACCAAATACAAGGTATGGCGTAAAGCGGAATATCCACGAGGCGTTTTCAGCAAGCACCACTTCCTTGTAAAATAATTTTATGATGTCCCGCAGGGGCTGAAAAAGCCCTGCGGATGTTCTGCCCTGAAGCCAGCACTTCACCATCCTTATCCAGCCGATAAAAATTGGCGCTAATATCAGGACAGCAACAATCTGAAGTATTTCTGTTATAAGAGGGTATGTTTTCATCTCAAAAACACCAAAAGCACGATAATCGTTATAAACGAATACACCAAATAAATATGGATGCGCCCCTGTTGAAGCCTTCCGAATTGACGTGATACCCAGAAGCTTGCATCTGCAACAGGCTGATAAAACAGATTCCAGAAACGGTCTCTTACCCTGAGATGATAGTGCAACCCCCCTCCCCCCCCTTTATTAAAGGGGGGGACAGGGGGGGTTATTCTTACCTGTTCCTTGATGTTGAAAAGAAATCCAAAAATCCTGCGTATGGGCATGGAAAAGGATGTGGCCGTATATTGCATCCGGTTCGTCAGCTTTCCAAAACCGCAGTCCCAGATTGGCGCTCTGCGGACAGCAGTGCGGCGGGTATGGAGCAGGAGATACACTACGGCAACTACTGACAGAATACCGAGGAATACAATAAAGCCTGAATAGGATGCCCGCTCGTGGCTGACCGGCGTAAGCCACATCCAGCCAAAGGCCCCGGCAGAAGCGGCAATCTTAGAGCCTAACAATTGTTCAGGGATTATATCCATCCACTGGATAAAAAATGTTGGAAAAACACCAAGGCCGAGACATGCAATAGCAGGAAGTATCATGCCGATACGCATGAACCAATCCACCTCTACCCCCCCCTTCCCCCCTTTCATAAAGGGGGGAGCAGAGGGGGGATTGTGATGACCGCGCCAGTGGCCCAGAAATGTCACGCCATACGCCTTGACAAAGCACGCAGCAGCAAGGGCAGCGGCAAGCGCAAGGAGCGCTGCGCCGAGCGGTATAAGCAGATTAAGTAATGCGTTTGGAAGCGCCGGTGTAAGTAAAAATGCCTGAAATGTAAGCCATTCAGATACAAAGCCGTTAAATGGCGGAAGGGCTGAGATAGAAATGCAGCCTATGAGAAAAAGCGCGGCAGTCCACGGCATTTTGTGAATAAGCCCTCCCATCTCTTCCATGTTGCGTTCTTTTGTTGCGTGCAGCACCGCGCCCGCGCCCATAAAGAGAAGTCCCTTGAACATTGCGTGATTCAAGGTGTGATAAAGCCCGGCTATTAAGGCAAGGGCTGCGAGAATGGGCAGATTAAACGAAGTAAATATCATGGCAAGACCGATGCCAATTAAAATGATGCCTATATTTTCTACTGAATGATAAGCAAGAAGTCTTTTTAAATCATGCTGCATCAGGGCATACAGCACTCCCATAACTGTTGAAATGAGCCCCAGAAAAAGGACTATTGCGCCCCACCACCAGGGAAATACATGGATAAGGTCAAAGGTAATGCGGATTATGCCATAGATGGCGGTCTTGAGCATAACCCCGCTCATTAAGGCAGAGACATTGGAAGGGGCAACAGGGTGCGCTTCCGGCAGCCAGACATGCAGAGGCACAACGCCTGCCTTTGCGGCAAATCCGAAGAATGCCAGGAAAAAGGCTACTGTCGCCCAGCCAGAAGAGAACTTCGCCTCACGCATTGCATCAAAGGTATAGCCATTAAATGTTTCAAAACCGGTTGCAAGGCCTGCCATCACTCCAAAGGAGAGGAGAATTGCAATAGCGCCGACATGCGCAACTACAAGATACAAAAATGCAGCCCTCCTGTTTTCTGTCTTTTCATCCTCAAACATCACCAGAAAATATGACGCCAAAGCCATGACCTCCCACGAGATGAGAAAGAAGAATGCGTCATCCGCCAGAACAACCAGAAACATGCTTGCCATAAACAAGGAATAAAAGATAACAAGGGGTGTTACGGAACGTTTTCCCAGAAAGCCCTTAACATAGCCAATGGAATAGATAGACACAAAAAAACCAAGCAGGCCGATGACGGTGAGGAAAAAGCCTGATAATGGGTCAAGCCTTAGGTGGAAAGGAAGGTTGGGCAGGCCAAGGGGTAAGATGAGTTTATTGATAAGGCCGCTTCCCACAACCCAACATCCTGCTGCAACTGCAAGCAGTGAGGCAACTGCTGTTAGTGAAAAACTGATAGCAATCAAGAGTCTCTGACTGCTGATAACTAAAGGCACAACAATTGCCGCAAACAAAAGTGAAAGGAGCGATAAGGATGAGAGAATAATTGGTGAAAATTCCATTTTTATCTTATGCCTATTTGTATTTATTGCGCCGGAATAACAAGTATGATAATTGCCTTTTTCTTGCCAACATTTTTCCATTTGTGAGGCTTTTTAGAATTAAAATAGACGCTGTCTCCATCTTCAAGCAGGTATTCTTTATCTTCAAGGATAAATTTTACCTTACCCCTGATTATAATCCCGAATTCCTCTCCATGGTGGGATGAGTAAGGATGCTCGCCGCTTTCTCCTCCAATGTCAAGCGTCAGCATAAACGGCTCTATCTTTTTTTTGCTGAGCTCATGCGCCAACGGCTGAATCACAGCCTTTGATCTCTGGCTGATTATTTTTCTCCTTTCACCCTTTCTCATCACAATGCTGTCAGGTCTTGTCTGGTCATCAAAAAAATAGGTGATATTCACATTAAGCACATTGGCAATATTTTCCAGGGACGCAATGGATGGGGATACCTGCCCCAGTTCCAGCTGGGAGAGAAAACTGGCAGAGAGCTCTGTCTTTTCGCCAAGGTCGCGGAGCGAAAGTCTTGCGCCTTCCCGAAGGATTTTCAGTTTGTTGCCGATAGTTATCATCTGTATTACCTTTACATTATAAGTTTACATTTGTCAAGTATCTATTGACATTGGGCCCAAAATCCGATTTAGGATTTTGGGGAAACTGACAAGACGCCCGAAAGACAAGGCCGCAGGCGATTTTGCGACGCAGCCATACTATTACCCGTATGGTGAGGAGCAAAATCGCCGAGAACGCAGTATTTCGGGATGTATTGTCAGTTTAAATCCCGATTTGATTTTCTAAATCGGGATTTGGGTTGGGTATAATATAAAACTCCAGCGATTTATCTGATTGACCGCTGCCAAAAACAACTTACGCTATCATCATTGCATCGCCGTAACTGAAAAATCTATAGTGAAGCCGCACAGCATCTTCATAGGCTTGCATAATAAAATCCCTTCCGGCAAACGCTGCAACCAACATAAGGAGCGTTGACTTGGGGAGATGAAAGTTTGTTATAAGCGCATCCACTACATTAAACCTGTAACCGGGATAGATAAAAAGGTTTGTGCAGCCGCTCAAACTCGGTCTTTCCCATCCAAATCCCCCCATCCCCCCTTTGACAAAATCCCCCTCTTTTCCCCCTTTGAAAAAGGGGGATGAAGGGGGATTAAAGGGGGGCGAGGGGGGATTAACCATTGTTTCCAATGCCCGTGTAGCAGTTGAGCCCACGGCAACAATCCGCCGTTTTTCCTTTTTTGCCTTTTTTATGGCCTCAAATGCGGCAGGATCAATATTGTAATATTCAGGCATCATCCTGTGCCTTGCAATATCCTCTTCTTTTACAGGTTTAAATGTGCCAAGACCTGTATGGAGGGTAATATAAAAAATCTCAACGTCAAGGTTCTGAATCCTATTCAACAACTCCTGGGTAAAATGCAGCCCTGCTGTCGGCGCTGCAATGGCGCCTTTCTCCTTTGCAAAGATTGTTTGATACCTTTCCCTGTCAAGCTCAGAAATTTTCTTCCCCTGAGGTAGATGCCCTTTGCCCTTAGCCCCATGCCCTCTTTTTATATACGGAGGGAGCGGCATATTGCCTACAAGTTCAATCACCTTATCAACGCCAATATCAGCATATAGCTCAATAAGCCACTCGCCATCATAACCTTTTTCTATGATTGTCGCTTTTAGCTTATGTTCAAATGTGATTTCAGAACCTTTCTTTATTCCTCTGGCTGGGCTTATAAGGCAGGTCCACGTTTGGGATTCCCTCTCACCCTTCCATCTCCCCTCATGGGAGATGGAAGAGGTGAGGGACTGTATTAAAAGAATTTCTACTAAACCGCCAGTCTTTTTCTTACCAAATAGCCTCGCGGGTATTACCTTAGTATCATTTAATACCAAAACATCTCCAGCCCTAAGATGTTCTGGCAATTCAAAGAATCTTTTGTGCTGTATAGTGCCCTCTTTTCTATTGAGCACCATGAGGTGGGATTCGTCTCTTCTTTCGCTCGGTAACTGGGCAATAAGTTCTTTGGGAAGGTAATAATTAAAATCCTCAAGCTTCACCCCGTTAGACCTCCCCTTTGAATCAAGATGACCATGTTTTTTGGACCGAGGCGACCATGTCGCTGTCTTTTACGGCAACACGGTTGCCTTGCTCCATAAGTCTAATACGGTCAGCTTGCTCCGAATCTATTTCAGGTCTGACAGGGTTCATTAATATATCTTTTCCAATCTTGTACCCGGATAATAATGCTTTAGTATATCAACGTAAGTATAACCCTTTTCTGCCATGCCCTTTGCACCCCATTGTGACATTCCAACACCATGACCCGCGCCTTTCCCCTTAAACACAAATGAATCTCCTGAAATTTCCACGGTAAACATTGTACTCTTGACCTTTTCATAGCCAATAATCCTTCTTAAATCCTCACCGCTCATCTCAATATCACCATTTGTATGTTTTATCCGCAATCTTGTTACCCGATTGCTAACTGTTCTGTATAGAGAGATTATCTCTTTTACAGAGCCGACTGCATAACCAGCGCTTCTCAGCATTGCTTCAACAGATTCCTGGGTTACGATTGTTACCCAGTAACAATTAGGCGCATCTTCATCATATGGGCTTTTAACACTTTTTAGATATGCATAATCCTTACCCCACACACCCCTGGAATCTTCTGTAATGCCTCCACCATTTGAATGATATACTGTCAACGCAAGCTCACTGTCAAAAGTAAGCGCCTCACCCCATGTTTCTTTAACAGCCTGGAAAGAACGTTCGTCCTCAGCATTCCTACCTGAGTAGACTTGACTCACAACGGTCCCCTCAACATGATAAACTCCGCCAGCCCTCTTTTTCTTCTGATAAAGGGCATATGTCCTTGCTGCTACAGCCTGCGCCTTTACAGCATCCATAGGCCACTTGGATGATATTTCATTATTTATTATACCGATTAAATAAAACTCTACCGGAAGTTCATTTACAACAAGAAGTCCCTTTATATCTTTAATTACTTCTATCTTCCCCCTGAAGGGACGTCCGTTTACATAAATCACGCCATTGTCAGGAAAGAATCTAATTGACGGGCCTGAGACTTTATTGCCATTTATTGTTAACGCCCCTGAATCATCCAAGGTAATTACTCCATCTTTTATATCAAGAGAATGGCCATTAGTCTTTGCAGCACCCACTCCTCCTATCTTCAAATCTTTGACATCTTTCAATATCGCAACCCTTATCCTCTCTCCTTCAAGAAGGAATTCGGAGGTAAATTTATCTTTAGCGCACGAAGATAAAAATGCAGAATTCAGAAGACAGAAGAAAGAAAACAGAAGAAAGACAGCGATATTTAAATTTTTCTTGCTGCTTATCCTGCCTCCTGACTCCTTATTCCTGTTCACGATTTTCAAAACACCCTCCTTCCAAAATACACAAGAATCAATCCTGCTACTATGGAAACAAACCCCATAACCCGCAGTGATCTTTCTGGTATTTCCTGCAAAGATAGCGCCCACTGCTTTACTTTTACGGGAAATGCAAAATACGGTAAACCCTCTATAACAAGAACTAAGCCCAATACACTTAAGAAATAAGCCATAAACAAGACCTCCGCAACTACAAAATGCAAGGTACTAACCAGTCCAGAATAGTATTTACACACTATCCCCTTTTGTTCGTCATGCCCGAATTTTTTAATCGGGCATCCAGAGACTAAGAACTACTGGATTCCCGCTAAAAACATGCGGGAATGACACTGGGTGGAATGTATACTCTATATATGCGCTGATTAATATGTCAATACAATTATGGACTCCCTTATAACTCAAAGAAGATAAAATTATATATTCTTTAATATATCACAGCAACATAAATCTTAAGGACACTCTGAAAAACTACCCTTTTACGAATTGTCATGCCCGAATGTCTCTATCCCCGATAGAAACATTCGGGGACGCATCTATAACTTGTTGATTGTCCAAGAACCGGATTCGTCCCCGAATGCTTTAATCGGGGATAAAAACCCCTGATTGAAACCTTCAGGGGCAGGCCTCGGGAATGACAGAAAAAGAGTTTTTCAGAGTGTCCTTAAAATAAAAAAGCCCCCCGATGGATATCGGGGGGCTTTTTTATTAAATTATTCTATTTAATTAACAATCAAAATACAGCGCAAATTCATAAGGCACTGGTCTTAGTTTTACAGGATTTACCTCTTTGTCCATCTTATACTCAATCCATGTGTCAATTACATCCTGCGTAAAGACATCTCCCTTCAAAAGGAACTCATGGTCGTCTTTCATCGCATTCAATGCCTCTTCAAGCGAACCGCAGGCAGACGGAACCTTTGAAAGCTCTTCTGGTGAGAGACCATAGATATCCTTATCAAGAGACTCGCCTGGGTCAATCTTATTCTGTATTCCATCGAGGCCGGCCATGAGCATTGCTGCAAATGCGAGATAGCCGTTGCAGGATGGGTCAGGGAATCTCACCTCAATCCTCTTTGCCTTAGGCGACGGCGAATACATCGGGATTCTTATTGCTGCGCTTCTGTTTCTACTTGAGTATGCAAGATTTATCGGAGCCTCGAAGCCTGGCACAAGCCTTCTATAAGAGTTTGTACCTGGATTGCAAAATGCATTCAATGCCCTTGCATGCTTCAATACACCGCCTATATACCACAAGGCAATATCGCTCAAACCGCCGTATTTGTTGCCAGCAAATAGAGGCTTACCGCCTTTCCAGAGAGACTGATGAGTGTGCATTCCGCTTCCATTATCGCCGAATATGGGCTTTGGCATAAAGGTGATAGTCTTTTTCCATCTCCATGCAACATTCTTAACAATATATTTATACCACATGAGTTTATCGCCCATCTTTACGAGGCTGTCAAACCTCATGTCAATCTCAGCCTGACCTGCTGTTGCGACCTCATGGTGCTGTCTCTCTATCTGAATACCAACCGATTCCATAACAAGGCACATTTCTGTCCTTATATCCTGCTGACTATCAGTTGGGGCAACAGGGAAATAGCCTTCTTTGTGCCGTGGCTTATAACCAAGGTTTGGATGTTCCTCCCTGCCTGAATTCCAGACACCTTCAACAGAATCCAGGAAATAATAACCTTGATGCGAAGTCTGATTATATCTAACATCATCAAGTATGAAAAACTCTGGTTCTGGCCCAAAATAAGCTGTATCTGCAATGCCCGTTGATTTCAGATATGCCTCAGCCTTCCTTGCAATAGTTCTGGGATCCCTTGTGTATTCCTCTTTTGTTATCGGGTCAACGATGTTGCAGATGAGGGATACTGTGGGCGTTTCCATGAATGGATCCATAACTGCTGTTGCGGGGTCTGGCACAACAAGCATGTCGCTTGCATGGATGGGCTGCCAGCCGCGGATTGACGAGCCATCGAACCCCAATCCCTCCTCAAATATCTCTTCTTTAAGCTCAGAGATAGGGATTGAAAAGTGCTGCCAGATGCCGACAAAGTCCAGAAACTTTAAGTCAACCATCCTGGCATTCTTTTCGTTTGCTAACTGTAGTACCTCTTTCGGTGTCATTTTTGTGTTCCTCCTTTATCTTATTGTTGATTTCGTTTTTTTAAAAATCGTAATCCGTAAATCGCAATTCGGAATTTTTATATTGCCTCTTCCCCTTTCTCCCCGGTCCTTATCCTAACCACCTCATCTATGGGCAGGACAAATATCTTTCCATCCCCGATTCTACCGGTCTTGGCAGTATTGACAATAGTCTCAACAACCTTTGCCACCATGTCCGCCTTTACCACAATTTCTATCTTTATCTTGGGGAGAAAATCTACAACATACTCTGCGCCCCGATAAAGCTCTGTATGACCTTTCTGCCGTCCAAATCCTTTTACCTCAGAAACTGTTATACCTTGTATACCAATCTCATTAAGGGCCTCTTTTACTTCGTCGAGTTTAAATGGTTTTATAATCGCCTCTACCTTTTTCATTACACCCTCCATAATACATGTTAAGTCTTACCCCGTTCGAATATCCGCCCCTACCGAGGTTTACAGAACTTAGCACACAGACATACGCTTGTAAACATTTTTCTGAACATAATAATTAAAGCAAGCATTATGCCAATTTTAGCAGTATAAAAATGCTTTAAAATCCACTGAATTTAAGTTTATGACACCATAGATTAGATTAAAATTTATGCAGATACCCGACCTTTTGCTCATAAAATTGGCAGTTCACGCTAAGTAGGGCATGTATTGCTATACTAAAGGCAATAAATAACTTGCGGTTGCTATATTTATGTCATGCCCGAATGTCTCTATCCGTCCCCGAATGAATCTATCGGGGATAGAGACGTTCGTGGACTCATCCAGCGTCTTGTGCAATACAGGCGAAAACATAAAGCCTGCCCCCCGTATGTCTATATCGGGGGACTATAGATTATCGTCCCCGATAAAAGCATTCGAGGACAAGCTTAAAGATTGCGGGAATGACAGAAAAAATATCACGTTATTTATTACCTTCACTATAAATATAGCAGGTCTGAGCTTATCATAAGATGATTTATCTTGGGTTGAAAAAACTCTACCTATCTGCTATTTTAAAAACATGGCAATGCACATTGTGATAGATGGCTACAATCTTACAGCGCTCATGGCCTCTCCTAACAATACAGCGCTTGACCTGGAAAGCACACGGAATGAGCTTATTAAAAGGCTTCAGGCTTACAAGCGCCTCAAAGGACATAAAATAACCGTTGTATTTGATGGAAAAAAATCAGGAAGTCTCTACAGGGCGAGAACAAATCAGGGTGGGATTGAAATTGTTTTCTCTAAAGATGGTGAAGAGGCGGATGAGATTCTCAAAGAAATGGCAAAGACGGAAAGACAGAACATGACCCTTATTACTTCTGACAGGTCAGTTGCTCATTTTGCAGAGACATGCGGCGCAGTTACCATATCATCCCAGGAATTTGATAACATACTTTCATCTGCCCAGTATTATACTATGAAAGGCATCTCTGATGAGGAGGATGAAGGGGTATTCCCAAAGACTGGCAATCCAAGAAAACCGTCCAAAAAGGAGAGGAAACGCCTTCAAAGGATAAAGAAACTTTAAGTTTAATAAAAAACGCTCTGCCTTAAATGCTCACACTGCTAACAGAAGACGGCAACTGTATGGGTTTTACAAACCGTAAGCCAGCTAATGTATCTATTCCATTTGTAGACTTCGACCACATAACCATTGCATCCACGCGAAGATCTAAACTCATAATGTGTATCTTAATAGCCTCGCCAAGAGAAAGCGGCTCTCCAATATGTCTTATCTTTACACCATTCTGAGATATATCCTGGGTCTTTGCCCCCAAAGGCGTTGAGCTATACTTGCCTGCGTTAAATATATGACAATACGCTGACCAATGGAAACGCTTCTCTGCTCGTCTATCAGACTGCGTCCATTCTCCCTTTTCAACCGCAATCTTCTTTCCTGCATTATCAAGCATAGAATTTGTCTGGTTTAAAAAATCCAGTAGCTGGAATGGCTTAAGCATATATTTGCAATCATTTTCCTTAAAAAAGGTTGCTGCCTCTTCTGTTAGATTGCCGGTTAAAAACAAAAATCTCTCTTTTAGCGCTGGAAATTTCTTCATAATATTGCGACAGAGTGTTATACCATCCATCCTGGGCATATTCACGTCTAATATTATCAAATCATATACGAATGTATTATTTAGGCGCTTTACTGCCTCAAGCCCATCCACAGCCAGGTCAACAACATATCCTTCCGCAGTCAACAACTCGGAAAGCATATTGCGAATAGTATCCTCGTCATCAACAACAAGGATTTTGTTTTTCGTATCCACGTTTATATATTCTTGCAACTTTAGTGCCATAATAACTTGCCTCCGTAAAATAACGCTCTAACCCTCGCTATCTTACGGTCAGCTTTTTAAATGACAAGCGGCTTTTTAATCCTTGACAAAATCATACCAAATAAAGTAGTATGCTCCGACGGGCGTTTTTTTACCATAGAACAAATATAATGTCCAGAGGAGATTTATTGTGAAAAAGATAATATTCATAGAACCCAAACCGCCAGATTTCCATATTTTTTCGAGAATGCCTTTGCCACGGCTCGGCACTGTCCTTTTAGGAACAATACTAAAAGAAAAAGGATATGATGTTAAAAGCTATGTAGAGGCTATTGGAGAATTAGACTTAAAGGATGTGCTTACAGCAGATGCAGTAGGCATATCAACGATTACATCTACATCATCAAGGGCATATGAGATAGCAAGGATTGTGAAGAAGGCAGGCATACCTGTGTTTATGGGCGGGCCACACGTAACATATATGCCAGATGAGGCGCTGGAATCGTGCGATTATGTATTGCGCGGAGAGGCGGATGAAAACATTGTTGACTTTATAAAAGCCCTTGAAGCAGGAAGCGGTTTTGAGGCAATCCCGGGACTTTCCTATAAAAAAGACGGAGCAATAATCCATAACAAAACAGTTGCTTACTGTAAAGAGTTGGATAAATTGCCTTCCCCTGACTTCTCAATAGTCAAGGGACTTGGAAAAGAGGCGCGAAAACATTTCGAGATTACCCCTATAATGACCTCCAGAGGATGCCCCTATGACTGCAGTTTCTGCTCTGTGACAGGCATGTTCGGCCAGAAATACAGATTCAGGAGCAAAGAAAAGGTTATAGAAGAACTTCAGCTACATAAAGACAATGGCGGCGGATGGGTCTTCTTTTATGATGATAATTTTACAGCAGACAAAAAGAGGACAAAAGAGCTCTTAAGGTTTATGATAGAAAAGGGGTTGACCCCTACATGGACAGCCCAGGTAAGGGTTGATGTTGCAAAAGACCCGGAACTTCTTGACCTCATGAAAAGGTCAAACTGCCACACAGTTTATATAGGCCTTGAATCTATAAATCCTGAAACATTAAAGGCATATAATAAAAAACAGTCTGTTGAAGATATTGAAAAATGCATCGAAATACTCCATGAGTATGGTATCCGCATTCATGGGATGTTTGTATTTGGTTCAGATAATGATACAGTTGAAACAATCCAGCAAACAGTTACCTTTGCAAAAAAGAATGACCTTGAGTCTGTCCAGTTTATGATACTGACGCCTTTGCCTGGCACAAGCTTCTTCCGTGAGATGGAGAAACAGAAGAGATTCTTGACAAAAGACTGGAGCCTCTATGACGCCCATCATGCAGTATTTGAACCTAAGAAGATGACATACTATGAGCTTCAGTCGGAAACACTTAGGGCAACGAAGAGGTTTTACTCGATTGGTCAGATAATAAAACGGGCTGTACGTATGCACTTATTTAATGTATCAATCAAATTATATGGGAGAAACCTTACCAAAAAATGGGCAAAGAAAAATGAATACTACCTTGAATATACAAAACTTATTACTGAAACAGGCAGAAAGATAGAACTTGCCGCAAAGAAAACAGCGGAGGATATTAAGGAAAAATTCAGACAGTTGGAACTACAGGGCGTATTGTCCGAGTTGAATACTGTAAAATCAGATGTGAAGTGGTGAAGAATGACAAATCTCTGGAGGCGCATCCATAAATACCCTGCCATGTTGAATATTTCGTATCTAATCCTTTCAATCATTGTATGTATATTCTTTTTTTCTCCTGCTTTTGCCTTTGTAACCGAAACAACCGAGCCTGCTTCAAAGGACAAATCCTATAGCACTGACACATCAAAACAAATAAACACTTCGTCCAAAGCCACCAAGGAAGGCAACGAACCGGAGACGTCTTCTGAGGAAGACCAGTATCTTCAAAAACTAACTGACATTGCAACAACCACGTCTGATGAAGATGAGGAAGAAATAACTTATGATGTGCCTGTTGTTATCAATGATAAGGTAGAAGTTTATATAAAATATTTCCAAACACGAGGAAGGAAATACTTTGAAAAATGGCTTGCCAGGTCTGAGCAGTATCTGCCCATGGTGAAAGAGATACTCAGACAGCATGATCTCCCTGAAGACCTGGCCTATCTGGCGCTTATAGAAAGCGGCTTTAATCCTTATGCCAAATCAAGGGCAAAGGCTGTTGGCATGTGGCAGTTCATGAAGTGGACTGGTAAAAAATATGGCCTCAAGGTAGACATGTGGGTTGATGAGAGAAGAGACCCTGAAAAGGCTACATGGGCTGCTGCCAGATATCTGAAAGGGCTTTATGATATATTCAATTCGTGGCACTTAGCGGCAGCGAGCTACAATGCCGGCGAAGGCCGCATCCTTAGGGCAGTGAAGAAACATAATACCGATGACTTCTGGATTATTGCCAAACACAAAAGGACACTAAAAAGAGAGACAAGAGATTATATCCCTAAATATATCGCTGCGCTCCTTATTGCAAAAGAACCCGAGAAATACGGTTTTGCTGATATAAAATATCTACCGCATGTTGCATATGCTAAAGCGCCTATACCAGGCGCAACAGATATAAAGATTATTGTAGAGGCGTGCGAATGTTCCGCGGAAGAAATAAAGGAATTAAACCCAGAGCTTTTAAGGTGGTTTACACCGCCAAATGTAGACCAGTATGAGATTAAAATACCTGCTGAAAAGATAGGTATCTTCCATGCAAATTTTGCCACAATTCCGCCACAGGAAAGACTCAATTTCCTAGTGCATAAAATAAGGAAGGGAGAAACACTTTCGCTTATAGCAAAAAGATACAACACCTCAACTGAATCAATCCTCTATCTGAACAAGTTAAGAAGCGCACGATATATAAAGGCAGGCGCTGAAATAATTGTGCCTGTAAGGGGCAAAAGGGTAGCCACGCCAGAAACCACCGCACATCGCCAAAAATCATAAGTTGTACCTGTTATAGAATAATCCGCAGATAATATTATACATTACAACTTACAACTCAAGACTATCACTTATCACACAAACTAACTCATGATTTCTGTTGAAGCAGCATTAGAAATAATCCTAAATGAAATAAAACCTCTTGGCATGGAGAGGATAAATATCCTTTCAGCCCTTGGGAGGATCCTCTGCGAAGATATAACTGCACCTATTGATAATCCGCCCTGGGACAACTCTGCAATGGATGGATATGCAGTAAAGACAGCTGACACAAAAAGGGCTTCAAAGGAAAAACCTGTTCTACTGAAAGTAATTGAAGACCTTCCAGCAGGTTATACAGCAAAAAAAACCATTAAAACGGGAGAAGCTATAAGGATAATGACCGGGGCGCCAATACCCAAAGGCGCTGATGCAGTAGTAATGGTAGAGGATACAGAAAAAACAGGGGGCAGGGGCCTGCCCCCGCAGGCTTTAAGCGGGGGGCAGGGGTCAGGGGTCAGAATATTTAGAGAAGCAAAGACTGGAGACAATATCAGAAAAGCCGGAGAGGATTTTAAAAAAGGAGATATTGTTTTAAAAAAAGGAATGAACATACGCCCTGCTGAAACAGGCATGCTTGCGGCAGTTGGCAAACCGAATGTATATGTTTACCAGAAACCAAAGGTAGCTGTGCTTTCAACAGGGGATGAGCTGGTAGAAATCGAGGAAATACCTAAAACTGGTAAGATAATAAACAGTAACAGCTACACCCTCGCTGCCCAGATAAAGGAGTGTGGCGCAATACCTATTCAATTGGGCATAGCGAGAGATACAAAAAAAGACCTTAAGGAAAAACTTTACTATGGACTCAGTGCAGATTGCATTGTATCTTCTGGAGGGGTTTCTGTTGGTGATTTTGATTTTGTAAAAGACGTATTAAAAGAGCTGGGCTCTGATCCTCGCTTGAAACATGCGGGGACAGGAATGAGATTTTGGAAGGTGGCAATGAAGCCTGGCAAGCCCCTTGCCTTCGGCATTATCGGAGGAAAGCCGGCATTCGGCCTGCCAGGCAATCCTATTTCATCAATGGTTGCCTTTGAACAATTTGTAAGACCAGCCCTTTTAAAAATGTCGGGCAGGACCGATATTTTTAAGAGGCCGCTTAATGCGCTGCTTACAAAATCCATAAAGAAAAAAACAGGAAGGATGCACTTTGTAAGGGCTGTTCTGGAAGAAAAGGACGGACAGCTTTATGCAACACCGCAGGAAGGCCAGGGTTCTGGAATATTGAGCAGCATGGTAAAGTCCAATTGCCTGGTAATCCTCTCAGAAGATGCAAAGGATGCAGAAAAGGGTAGCACAGTCAAAGTTCACACAGTAGATCAAAGTATTCTATATCAGAACAAACCGGGATATTAATACAAACGCATTATAAGGGAGTCCATAATTGTATAGACATATTTTATTAAGGGTCTCATAATAGAATTTA
>MGQA01000122.1 GCA_001797665.1 Deltaproteobacteria bacterium GWF2_42_12
CGCTCCCTTCGGTCGCTCGCAATGACAAAAAGAGGATCATGACACAGCCTCCCAGAGGGGGCGAGGGTCAGAGCCTGCCCCCGAAGTATTTATCGATGGGGAAAGGGGATTTTCAAGTGAAATCCACATGAGCCTTGGCTCATAAAAGGACATGAAAATTGGATTTTTGTAGCGTTGGGGTTTATCCCCAACGGCACGCTAAGCGTGCCAACTAAAAATCGTTGCCCATAAAGGGCAACGCTACGGTAATGTGAATATGAAGCATTTTCGGAGCTAACCCACACGAGCTTTGGCTCATCCGCCTTTGGCGGAGGAGATGAAAATAATCCCCCCTAACCCCCCTTTAGAAAAGGGGGGTTAGGGGGGATTATAAGGCATTTTCGGGAGCAAAGGAATGCTATTCCTGCGCTGGATATGCCCTATTCCACATTCGCGCCTGCCACGCTAAGCGTGGCCTGCAATATCCCACCCTGGCTCACCTTCCGAATCCTATTATTGCCAGAATCAGCCACATATATATTCCCTGCCTTGTCCACCTCTATGCCAGTGGGAAAATTGAACTGGGCGCTGTAGCCAGGACCGTCAGCAAAGCCAGGGATACTGATGCCGGCTACGGTGCTTACAACACCGTCAGCCGTTATCCTTCGTATTCTGCTATTTTGCGAGTCACACAAATAAATATTGCCAGCGCCATCAACAGCAATGCCTGTTGGCCATGCAAAGAGCGCATCCTTTCCGGTTCCATCTTTATAGCCATGTTGCTGGTTGCCTGCCAGGGTTGTTACAGTGCCATCAGGCATTATTTTTCGTATGGAATTATTGCCTGAATCAGCAACATATACATTTCCAGCATGGTCAACGGCAACAGATATAGGCTCTTTAAAGTGGGTCATATTGCTTTTCCCATCAGCATATCCTGGAAATCCATTACCGGCAATGGTTGATACATTGCCATCAGGCATTATTTTTCTTATAGTATGGCTTCCCCTGTCAGCCACATATACATTGTCATCCTTATCTACAGCTACGCCTGTAGGATACGCAAATCTTGCTGTCTTAGCGCTGCCATCTTTGTAGCCCTTTATACCGCTACCTGCTATTGTATTAATGCTGCCATCAGATACAACCTTGCGTATCCTGAAATTATCCGCATCTGCAACATACAAACTTCCATCGCTTCCTATCGCAATATTATCAGGGCCTTTCAGATGAGCTTTCCTGCCTTTACCGTCACCAAAGGCTGCATGACCGCTCCCCACAAAGGTTGTAACTTCGCCATTACTATTAATCCTTCTAATAACATTATTGGCAAAATCTGCAATATAGAAATTGCCTTTTCTGTCAATAGCCACACCTGTCGGCCAGTTGAACTGTGCCCTGTCCTGATAACCATCCAGCAAGCCTTTCATGCCGCTACCTGCAATAGTAGTGACAGTATACGACCCCACACCTCGATTCAAAGGAACAGCACTCGAGTTTGTTATATAGAATATAGGGAATAGCAACAAAAGGATAAAATATGCGAACATAACTTTTTTATTCAATCCTTTAATCAATCTGTTTCACTCCACTTTTTCTGGCTCAGTTTTCTTTTTTGCGCTTTTTGAAGGTCTAACGATTTTTACTGGCGGCTTTTTCTGAATTGTCTTCGCCTCCTCATGCGCTGCCTCTGTAAGTTTTTTTGCAGGTTTTGCCTCTGCTCGGGCTTGGCCTATCAAGGCTTTAATCCGCTCCTTTCTTGCCTTCTCTCTTCTATGCCGTCTTCTGCGAAGTTCTCTCTCTCTTTCTTTCATGGTATACCTCCGTCTCAAAATCCAAAGAGGTTGAGGTTAAGGATGAGGTTAAGAAATGCGTTTTTCTTTTCTCTTAACCTTGACCTTAGCCTTGACCTTAATCTTAATCTTATTTATCATGCTGCCACTACCCTGTTTCTTCCGCTCTCCTTCGCTTTATAGAGAGCGCTGTCTGCCTTTTTTATAAGCTCATCGGCAATGGTCGCATCAACTTTGAATGTGGCAACCCCGAAGCTTACAGTCAATGTGCCGCCAGGCTGGGTCTCCTTCTTCGGAAATGGATAATCCTCTATTGCCTTTTTAACCCTCTCGGCCATCTGAACAACCCGCTCTTTGCTTGTCTCAGATGATATGATAACAAATTCCTCACCACCGTATCTTGCAGCAATATCAGAAGTCCTTATTGTTTTTGTAATTAGCTCAGCCAACATCCTTAAAATCTCGTCTCCGGCCTGATGCCCATGCGTATCATTATAGTGCTTAAAATAGTCTATATCCATTATTATAAGAGACAAAGGGCGTTCATACCTCTCCGCTCTTTTTATCTCATCTTTTAACCGCCCTACAAAATACCGGTGATTATAGAGCCCTGTCAGGCCATCAGTAATGGCCATCATCTTTGTTTCTTTGTAGAGCCGCGCATTCTCAAGGGCAAGGGCAACCTGTTCCGCAACTGCCATAAAAAGTGACAAATCTCCTCGTTCAAAAAACTTAGGCCCCTTTTTATATCCGCATAATAATCCTAAAATCTTTTCCCTCACCCCAAAGGGAACAATAATGATGCTCTGTATATCAGAATACGGTATCTCATCCGGAAGAATATCTTTCTCTGTATGAACATCCCTTATAAGCCTTGCCTTGCCTGACATAGCTGCCCAGCCATACAGCCCCTCGCCAACCTTATATTTCCTGCCGCCCATATATTCGCAAACATCCTCTGATAAACACCCTGCGCTTGACGCTACAAAAAGCTCCTGAGTCTTATCATCCACGAGCATAACAAGGACATCTTCTATGCTGAAATCCGAGCTTACCTTTTTCACAATCTCCTTCAACAATTCTTCTGTCTCAAAGGTAGTGGACAACACCTTGCTTATATTGTAGAGTGTATAAAGCTCAAATATCCTCCTGTCAAGCTCCGTTCTCGCCTCTCCAAGAGAGGAGGCCATGTCATTAAATGCGCCGGCAAGGTCTTCCAGCTCATCGCCGGTATTGATATTAAGCCGGTGAGCAAGGTCTCCCTTTGCAATGATGCCTGCCCCTTCATGCAACCGGCGGATAGGTGTAGTTACAGATATTCTTAAATAATAATAGAGCAGCAATGCAAAGAATATTAATGCACTTAAAATAATCACCGCATAGATGTTGCTCCTCCTGGTATCCCTATCCACATCTTCTTCCATCTTTTTTACCTCATCCTCTACAATTGCGTGAAACCCGTCCACCTCTTTTACCAGCACCTCGCTCAAAAGAGTCAACTCAGCCATAAGTTCCTGGGCCTTTTTATTCCCGACGGGATTATCTATATAGAGTATATTAATTGTCTTTTCTCCAAAATCTATAACATCCTTTTCCACCCTTTCAGCTACTGTCTGCCACCTTTTATCTCCGCTAAATATTTTGAGTTCGGCAAAGCTCTTAGACATCTCGCCAATAATGCTGTCAAAATTATCTCTCTCCTTAATATCCCCGGCAATGAGATAATAATTCACAGGAAGCAGGAGTCTATTGACCTGAACTTGGAGGTCGCCGGTAAGATTAACCTTCTTGGATATAGTATTTGCTTTATATACGGCCTTCTGGTTATCTTTTATGACCAAAAATGTGCTGCTCGCAAAAATGGCAAATATAACAACCCCAGTTAAAAACAGACCTAGTATCTTTCTATTTATACTTATCTTCATTGAGTTATTTAGCAGCTATCTTCTTTATTATCTTTATACCTTCTGTTTCTTTCAATTCTGATATCGGCACATAGCCTATGACAGCCATATCCTTTTTAACTGTTAATATAATCATTCCAAAACTGTTCTGCGATACAGGTATAGAGCCCCCTTCCTGAAAGATCTTCTTTGTCCAGTAAACCCTGTATTCTCTGGAGTTCATATCTATTATTGATGAAAGAAATGTATCCTTAATAGAACCCTCCCTATAGTGTAGCGGCGTAACAGCCACCCCCTTTATAAACCTTATGTTGCCGAGATATATCTCTCTTATATCAGCCTCTGAAATCTGTGTAAGCGGCCCTGATTCATTAACTATCACTGCTATTTCTCCCGCGTATAGATTGGCAGCAAAAAACATAAAAATAACAGTAAAGATAAGCTTTTTCATAGATTCACCTTCTGCGAGCTATTTTTTTTGTTAAGTTATCGGCTTTGCTTTAAAAAACAGATAATCTGTAATAGACTAAAAGCCAAATGACCACTGCATCTCAAATACATTATAGTCATTGCCATTATGCGTGTCATCATAACGATACTGGGCTTTTATGCTGCTCCTTGCAGCATCTATATCATATTTTATACCTGCAACAACCTGCCTCCTGTCAAAACCATAAGACAAACTATTAAGATATGGATCATCTTTGTCTGCATCTAATGTCTCAATCCTTGCATAAGGTGTAATATTTTCAATAATACCATAGTTAAGCTGGACATAAAATGCATTGCCTGAAGCATCTGAATTCTCTAAGCGGAAATATTCTGCCAAAACCTCAAACCTGTCACGACCATACGCAATATCTACCCCATATATCTTTTCGTCAACACCTGCCCTTGTTGCAGTATCTATAGTAAATACAGTGCCGAAAAGTCCTATGCTTAGGTCAGGAACACTCAAAGGCCTGCCAGTTATGCGCAGGATAATCTGCTTTGAATTATTGTCATCTAATATATTGTTAGGCACCAGTATTCCATGAGAATTGTCGATGCCCGGACCATTACCTATCTGAAATTCGTATTTAAAAATCGCAAAATTATAGCTCCAACTACCTTCAAACTCCAACCCTGTAATATGCACAGGAATCACACCGTTGTCATGCTCAAAGGCCAGAAAAAATGGTCGATCAACAGTTAAAAATAGCTGCTTGCCATGATGGTATGTCTTATTCCAGTAACCAAGAGCAGTATGCTGTTTGCCTGCCTTTAGTTTAATAAGGTCGCTGAAGGCATATTCTACCCAGACCCTTTCAAGATCTACTTCAAACGCTTGGTCTTCACCTTCAATCACTATTTCTGAGAGAAATCTCATTCTGCTGCCATAATTCCCTGTAGAATAAAGGTCAACCTCTCCCAGATAAAAACTATTTTTAGCCTTTTCTCTGCTGTTGGTTGTAAAATTTGCATCACCGAATATGCCCATATTTACCCCGAACATCGGCTTCAACTCATCCATTTGTTCACCATTTACACCGCCACCCTTCAGTCTATCAAGGCTATAACGGAGCTCGTTTATCTCCTTTTGCTGTTCGTCTATCTTTGTCTTGAGGTCAGAGAGTTCATCGGCCTTTAAATATGGGGGGGAAAAAATAATGAAAAATAAAACTATAACATAACTTATTTGATATTTTTGCATACTACCTCCCATGAATTGAATGCACAAATTTTTAAAATTACTCCTCAGGTTTAAAAACTAATCTTTTTACCAAATTTGTTTAATTTACTCCTGTAATTAGTGTTTTATATCAGTATTTCATCTGCCCGGAAGTCTGCTTAAACTATAAACCGCAGCAACCTTGTTGTCAGTAACTCTATTTTGGCTGAATTTCTGCCATAAAGGCGTCAATAACCTTCGGGTCAAACTGAGTTCCTGAGCATCTTTTAAGTTCTGCTATTGCTACTTCCACGGTCAATGCCCGGCGGTACGGCCTGTCGGATGTCATTGCATCAAAAGCATCCAGCACGGAAACAATCCTTGCTTCTATTGGAATTTTTTCTCCCTTAAGCCCATCCGGATAACCGCTGCCATCCCACCTTTCGTGATGATGGAGAATTATAGTAGCAACCAGTTTCAATGCATCAACCTGCTTGACTATCTCCGCTCCCCGTATGCTGTGTTGTTTTATAAATGTATATTCTTCATCTGTAAGCTTGCCTGGCTTGTTCAATATATTATCTGGTATCCCTATCTTACCTATGTCATGCAAAATAGCAGCATATTTCAGCCGTTCTTTAGTCTTTTCCGGTAGCTCGAGTCTTTCTGCAATTGCCAAGGCTAATCTAGCCGTTCTCTCAGTATGGCCTCTGGTATAGGCATCCCTTGTCTCCAGCGCCTGGGCCAGCGCCATTATAGTCTCAAGGTTTGTCTTCTCTAACTCTTCAAATAAATGGGCATTTTCCATAGCTATTGCAAGATTTCTAACAATCAACAACAGCCTTCTTTCATCATCTTTTGTATATTCATATTCGCTTTTCATCGATATGCAAACAACCCCAATTATTCCGTCTTTCGTCTCTATAGGTATAGCAATGGATGATACAATATTTTTTTCATGTTCCATATAGTTATTAAACTGCCCTTCTTGAATCGGCCCGTTAAGGAGCAGGGGCTTACGATGCAGAGCTACCCAACCTGCAATACCATCACCCATTCTTTGTATCGCTCCCTGCACATACCTTTCATCAAGCCCATATGAAGCCTGCACTGTCAAAAACTCTCTTTTCACATCCAGAAGCATTATGGAGCAGGTATCGCACAATATTAGATTTCTTATTGCATCAACAATCCGGTGAAGCACATCTTGCATTTTCGGAATTGAAATAAGTAAACCAAGAATCTTTAAAAGTGCATTAAAAACATCAAGTTCCTTCATTAATTTTGCTCTGTCCTGCTTCAGGGCAAATGCCATTTTATTAAATGCGGATGATAGTTCTTCCAGTTCATCGCCTGTTCTTATATTAAGATTATGATCGAGGTCTCCCTTCGCAATTATATTTGCCCCCTCATGAAGCTTATAAATGGGAATAGTAACAAATTTTTTCAAATAATAATAAAGTAGCACTGTAGATAATATCAACATCACAAGAACAGTTACAGCATATATGTTACTCTCTACTGCAACCTTGTTTACCTGCACACCCATCCTGCTTACCTCATTCTCTGCAAATCTGTGAAACTTATCTACCTCCTGCACAAGAAGGTCGCTGCTGGAGCTTAATTCAGCCATAAGCTTCAAAGCAACATTATTTCCAACAGGTTTATCTATATAAAGGATGTTAATTGCCTTTTCCCCAAAAGCTGCAGCATCCTTTTCAACCTTTTCAGAAACCTCATTCCATTCCCAATCCCCTCCAAGGCTTTTAATTTCAGACAAGAGTCTGGATATCTCACTAATAATGATGTCAAAGTTGTCTCTTTCCTCGATATCACCGGTAATCAGGTAACGACTTACGGGAAAAAGAAGCTTGTTAATCTGAAACTGGAGGTTTCCTGTAAGATTAACCCCTCTTGATATAATATCTGATTTATGCAAAGCCTTCTGCATATATCTCGTGACATAGTAGGTGCCGCTAACAAAAATAGCGACTATAACAACCAGTGTTAAAAACAGACCTAGTATCTTTCTATTTATACTTATCTTCATTGGGTTATTTAGCAGCTATCTTCTTTATTATCTTTATACCTCCTGTCTCTTTCAATTCTGACATCGGCACATATCCTATGACGGCTATGTCCTTTTTAACTGACAATATAATCATTTCAAAACCGTTCTGCGATACAGGTATAGAGCCCCCTTCCTGAAAGATCTTCTTTGTCCAGTAAATCCTGTATTCTCTGGAGTTCATATCTATTATTAATGAGAGGAATGTGTCCTTAATAGAACTCTCCGTATAATGAACCGGCGTAACAGCCACCCCCTTTATAAACCTTATATTGCCGAGATATATCTCTCTTATATCAGCCTCTGAAATTTGTGTAAGCGGCCCTGCTCCATTAACTATCACTGCTATCTCCCCTGCATATAGATTTGCTGCAAAAAGCATAAAAAGAACAGTAAAGATAAGTTTTTTCATAGATTCACCTTCTGCAATCTAAATCTTTATTAAGTTATCGGCTTTGCTTTAAAAAACAGATACCCTGTAATAGACTAAAAACCAAATGGCCACATTTGCCACGCAACATCGTCTTTGACTCATTCATTGGCAAGCCATTTCTACTGCCACCCTCAGATATATCAAGGCTATACAGAACTGGTTTGCCTCTTTTTGTTATTCATCTGCCTTTGTATTGAAGTAAGAGAGTTCGGCAATACTTTTTCACGTTGCCCCCCTGAACTTATTTCTTCAGATTTATTAGCATCTTATTTATACAGTAAATCAAATATTGATTCTCTTTTTCATTTCTTATAGCAGCCCTAAAAAAGGTGCTGCCAAGACCTATGAATGTGCTGCAATCTCTTATAATAACGCCTTCGTTCAATAATTCTTCGCGCAGAGCACTTGCTGTAACACCTTCCAGCAGTATCTTGACCAAAAAATAATTAACAGGTGATGGATATGCCTTAAAGTAAGGCATGGTTCTAAAACCTTCCTTAAAAGATGCAGCTTCAGACATAAGCCGCTCCCTGGTCATTCTAATATAATCCTTGTCCCTAAGGCTCTCAATGCCAGCAACAATGGCAAGGGTATTAACAGACCATGGCGGTACAAATTTTTCAAACTGCTTTATAATATTTTTATGCGCTATAATATAACCTAATCTTAACCCGGGCATTGCAAAGAACTTAGTCATTGACCTTAAGACAATAAGATTATCCATTAAAACTGCCTCTGCCTTAACTGAGTATTCCTCCACAAAATCTATAAATGCCTCATCAACAACAAGAAATGTCCCGTATTTTTTACATTCTGTAGCTATATCAATAATTGCCCTTTTATCAGTCATAACACCTGTGGGATTTGCAGGATTTCCCAGATAGAGGATATCATATGCCGACCCTTCGGCATCATAGCCTTTCTTCAGCGCATCAAAAAGTCTATCTCTATCAAGGCAAAAATCATCTTCCTCTCGCAAGACAATCTCATCGACTGTGCAATGATTGGCAATAAGGGAGTTTCTGTATTCACTGAAGGCAGGTTCTATGATAAGCGCTGACTTTGGTTTCAGAACCTGAGGGATTAAGTAGATAAATTGTGTGGAGCCATTTCCTGCAAGGATATTTTCCTCTGGCAGTTTATGAAAAAGGGCTAATTCTGATTTCATTGACTCTGCCTGAGGCTCAGGATAATGACATAGGAGCGTTGCAGAGCTTTTCCCTGAACCAGAGCGGTTCAGGGTTTTTATGGCATCCATAGCCCTTGGTGATGGGCCAAGGGGA
>MGQA01000123.1 GCA_001797665.1 Deltaproteobacteria bacterium GWF2_42_12
TCGATCCCGAAATACTGCAACTGTGGAATTTAGGAAAATTTATTGTAAACCAGCAATGCCTTCCAAGAGACAAGGGTTGACAATACAATAAAAATCTTGATAATATGCCACCAACATAATGGAATAGTTGCGATTATGTCATGTTGTTTATGTGGCATAGGAAAACATAGTTGAAGGAGGTTTGATAGGGTGAAGGGTAATCATGTTTTTATTGGTATTGATATAGGTTCTGTTAGCGCAAATACAGTTGTTATAGATGAAAATAAAAATATAGTTGAAGAACATTATACAAGGACAAAGGGCCAGCCATTAGAGACTACCTTTGCAGTGCTCTCTGACGTCCTTACTAGATTTCCAGCTAACAAGATTAAGGCAGTAGCCCTGACTGGTTCTGGCGGGAAACTTATAGCGCCACTTATTGGTGGGAGTTTTACAAACGAGGTTATTGCCCAGGCAAAGGCCACAGAATATTTCCATCCTGAGGTAAAGACTGTCATAGAGATGGGTGGACAGGATGCAAAGCTGATACTCCTGGCACCTGACGGTGATAGCAAAAGAATAAGGATTGAAGATTTTCAGATGAATTCAGTCTGCGCTGCAGGCACAGGCTCATTTATTGACCAACAGGCAACACGGTTAAAGCTTACCATTGAAGAGTTCGGCAATCTTGCCTTGAAATCACAGAATCCGCCCCGAGTTGCGGGCAGGTGCAGTGTCTTTGCAAAAAGCGATATGATTCACCTCCAACAGGCCGCAACCCCTGATTATGATATTGTTGCGGGTCTTTGTTATGCAGTTGCCAGAAACTTTAAGGGCACTATTGGAAAGGGCAAGGAATTTTTGAGGCCTGTCGCATTCCAGGGAGGCGTTGCTGCAAACCTGGGCGTAAGAAAGGCGTTTAAAGATGTGCTTGAACTGAGCGATAGTGAGTATATTGTGCCAAAGTATTTTGCCTCAATGGGCGCTATTGGCGCTGTATTTAATGCGATAGAAAAGGGTAAATGTATTGGCACATTCACTGGGCTTAAAGATTTTGAGGAATATATAAAATCAGGAAGGAAAAAAGAGAAAGGACTTGATCCCCTTGAGCGACCTCAAAATCATCCGTCACAGAAGGATGAGACAGATTATTTTATGGAGCAAGCCAACCATGTTGGTGTCCACGCTCAGCATGGCGTAAATACGGCGGCACGGTCGCCTCGGTCCAAGGTTTCTGTATATCTCGGCATTGATGTAGGTTCTACAAGCACAAATGTAATCCTTATAGATGAAGATAAAAGGCTTGTAGCCCGCAGATACCTTGCGACTGCAGGCCGACCCATAGAGGCTGTCCGGCAGGGGTTGAGGGAGGTAGGCGAGGAGTGCGGAGATAAAGTTGAGGTTATTGGCGTTGGTTCCACAGGCTCAGGTCGTTATCTTACCGGAGATTTTGTCGGAGCAGATGTCATAAGAAATGAAATCACTGCCCAGGCAACTGCTGCCGCAGCAATTGATCCGACCGTTGATACAATTTTTGAGATTGGCGGCCAAGACTCAAAATATATTGCATTAAAAGACAGCGTTGTTGTTGATTTTGAGATGAATAAGGTCTGCGCTGCTGGCACTGGCTCGTTTCTTGAAGAGCAGGCAGAGAGGATTGGAATATCCATAAAGGGTGAATTCAGCGAACTTGCGCTGGGATGCGGTGCCCCTGCGCCTATGGGGGAACGTTGCACAGTCTTTATTGAAAGCGACATGGTTCATCACCAGCAAAAGGGCGCGAGTAAGGATGAGCTTGTGGCAGGGCTTTCATATTCTATTGTGCATAATTATCTGAACAAGGTTGTAGGTGACAGAAGGATTGGCAATAATATTTTCTTTCAGGGCGGAACAGCTGCAAACCTCGGTGTGATAGGAGGTTTTGAAAAGGTATTGGGTAAAAAGATTACTGTCCCTGAAAATCATGATGTTACAGGCGCAATAGGCGTTGCGATACTTGCAATGAAAGAAAAGGACCCCGCAAAAAAGACAAATTTCAAGGGGTTTGACCTGAGTAAAAAGAAATATACCCTCACATCCTTTGAGTGCAGGGATTGTTCAAATATATGCGATATAAAAAAGGTTGTGATAGAGGGAGAGAATCCTCTTTACTATGGTTCGAGGTGCGAGAAATATGATGTAAATATGGCAGATAGAAAGGATAATCCTCTCCCAGACCTTTATCAAGAAAGGGAAAAGATACTATTTTCATCGTATAAGGGTAAAAATCCGCCGGAAGATGCGCCGGCTATCGGTATTCCGAGAATATTATACATGTATGAGATGTATCCATTCTGGAAGGCGTTTTTTAATGAACTTGGTTACAGGGTAATACTCTCTTCGCCAACAAGCAGAAATATTATAAAAGATGGCGTGGAGAGGATAGTTACTGAGACATGTTTCCCGATAAAGATAAGCCATGGTCATATCCAGGAGTTAATAAACAAGGGGGTTAAAAAGATATTTCTGCCGAGCATAATAAATCTCAAACCCGCAAAGAAAGAGCATGCATTTACATACCACTGTCCTTATGTCCAGACAATGCCATATCTTGCTGAATCTGCATTTGATTTTAAAGGAAGTGGTGTAGATGTATTGAAACCCGTTATACACTTTAATAAGTCAGAAAAAATAATGAGAGACGAGTTCTATGAGTTTGGCAAGATGCTGGGGAGAAGAAAAAAGGAAGTTGACAGCGCCATTAAAATTGCATGGGAGAGTCAGAATAACTTCTATACGAGGATGAGGGAAAAGGGCAGAGAGGCATTAAATGATATTAAAGATATTGCGCTTGTGATTGTGGGCAGGCCATATAATACGATGGATAATGGCATAAATCTGGAACTGCCTCAGAAGCTTCGGGATATGGGTGTTCTTGCAATACCCTTTGACATGCTTCCTGTGGATGATGCAATAGACGACACCCTTGCAGCAGATATGTATTGGAAGTCAGGCCAGAGAATACTATCAACAGCAAAACTTATAAATGATAATTCGAACCTTTACGCTATTTATCTAACGAACTTTGGTTGCGGGCCTGATTCGTATATCACGCATTTCTTTAAGGATGTATCAAAAGGCAAACCATTTCTCCAGCTTGAAATAGATGAGCATTCTGCCGATGCAGGCGCTATAACAAGGTGTGAGGCGTTTATGGATAGCCTGAGGAATATAAGGAGACAGGAGACAGAAGCCTGTGGTGAGCGAAGCGAATCCATCAGAAGACAGAAGTTAGAAAAACAACCCGTACACCGGACAGGGCTTAAGAAAAAAATATATCTGCCATACATGGCAGATGCCGCATATGCAATAAAGGCCGCATTCGAGGCGTGTGGTATTGAAGCAGAGGTTATGCCTGAACCAGATGATGAGACACTGAGGTGGGGGAGGAGATACACGTCAGGGAGGGAATGTTATCCAGGCATCATCACAACAGGCGATATGGTAAAGGTTATAAGAAGGCCTGATTTTGTTGCAGAGAGGTCAGCCTTTTTTATGCCATCTGGCAATGGGCCATGCAGATTCGGTCAGTACAACCGCTATCACAGGCTTATTCTTGATGAGCTGGGACATAAAGATGTCCCTGTTTATGCACCGGACCAGGATTCAGCCTTCTATAAAGAACTTGGCATGGTTGATGGAAATTTTTCAAGGCTTGCATGGTGGGGCATCGTTGCAGTAGATATACTTGAAAAGAGATTAAGGGAAACGCGGCCTTATGAAAAGAATTTAGGTGAAACAGAAAACGTATACTGGGACAGCATACATAAGATATGCAAAGCAATCAGGGAGAGGAGATTTCCTGAAAAAGAGATTGCAGCGAGCAAAAAGGCATTTCTGTCAATACCTACAAATGGCGTTAAAGAGAGGCCTGTAGTAGGCATCGTTGGTGAGATATATGTAAGGAGCAATAGATTCAGCAATGAAGATATTGTTAAACAATTGGAGGCGCTTGGCGCTGAGGTAAGGGTTCCTCCTATCTCAGAGTGGATTTACTATACAAACTTCTGCGCCAAGAGAAGGAATTGGGAGCGAGGTAACTTCGGTCTGTTTCTCAAGACAGCCATAAATGACTTTTTCCAGCGCAAGGACGAACATAACTTTTTAAATATTTTTGACGGCGACCTCAGGGGCGGCCATGAGCCGCATACCAAAGACATATTAAAACTCTCTTCCCCATATCTTCACAATTCTTTTGAAGGCGAGGCTGTATTAAGCGTTGGTAAGGCCTTGGACTATATCAAAAAAGGAGCGCATGGCATCGTGAATGCCATGCCATTCACCTGCATGCCGGGTACTGTTGTCAATGCAATACTGAAAAAGGTTAGAGAGGAAAATAACAATATCCCATATCTGAATATGGTCTACGAGGGCCTTGAGGACACTAATTCAAAAACAAGAATGGAGGCCTTTGTACATCAGGCGAGGGAGTATATGGAGAGACAGGATAAGGAGAGATAGGTTGAGGTTAAGGAAAGACAAATAAAACTTGTCATTCCGGCAATCTTTAAGCCGGAATCCAGTGTCTTAGCCTTAAAAACCTCTGGGTTCCGGATAGAAACACGCAGGAATGGCAGTCGTTTTTAGACTTTTGCAAGAGCCTCAAATAATAGGTTTTCCTCAACCTCAACCCTTAGCCTCAGCCTAAAAAGTTTATGGAAATTATCATTGCAATACTTCTTGCTGTTTTGATTCTGCTTATCCTCTGGAATATCTTGAGTTCCAGAAAGCAACGAATAGACCCAGCCATGTCCTTGATGCACCAGGAAGTCCAAAACCTTCGCCAGCAGGTTTCAGAAAATCTTGCCACCAATGTCCAGACAATTAACCAGCAGCTCTCCAGCATTACCTCTCAGGTAAATAGTCAGTTAAACTTTGTTTCCCAGCAGCTTCAGAACGCAACCGGTCAATTGAGTCAGAGGATGGATAATGCAGCTAAGGTCGTTGGGGATGTAAAAAAGGACCTTGGCGAGCTTTCAAAGGCAACCCAGCAGGTCTTTGATGTGGGCAAGGATATAGCAAGCCTTCAGGAAATTTTAAGATCGCCTAAGCTTAGAGGCGGACTCGGAGAATTATTTTTAGGAGACCTCCTCTCACAGATACTTCCTCCAACAAATTACAAACTTCAATATACCTTTAAAAATGGGACAAGGGTTGATGCGGTTATACAGCTCTCAAACGGCCTTGTTCCTATTGACTCTAAGTTTCCTCTGGAAAATTTCAGAAGGGTTGTGGAAAGCCAGAGTGAGGATGATAAAAGGTTAAATAAAAGAAAATTTATCTCAGATGTTAAAAAGCATATAGATGACATTGCTGAACAGTATATCCAGCCTGATGAAGGCACATTCAACTTTGCCCTGATGTATATACCAGCTGAAAATGTATATTATGAAACCATTATAAAAGATGAATCATTTGGCGAGGAAAAAGGCATAGCAACCCACGCATTTACAAAAAGGGTCATACCAGTATCGCCGAACAGTTTCTATGCCTATCTGCAGACAATACTTCTTGGTTTGAAAGGGTTGGAGATAAGCGAGCAGGCCAGAGATATTCTGTCGCATCTTGATAGGCTTAAAAGCGATTTTGACAAGGTATCAAGGGATTTTGAGGTTATAGGCACCCACCTAAACAATGCAAAGACAAAATATGACGAAACTGGCAAAAGATTTGAAAGGTTTGAAGAAAAACTGTCAAGCCTTGGAGAGATAGACGCTGTAAAGGAAAGGCCTGAGTTAGGGGTAGCGAAGGCAGAGTAGGCTAAATCATATGCTTGTAAAGGGTTCGCTTCTTATTAAGATTAGTGGTGTTGTATTGCTTGCATGGTTCCTTGAAATAATATTGTTCGTAATATGGGGCTCTAATGTAAAGGACTCCTGGTCGCACAGTTTACAGTTTATTTTTTTGAGTGTCTTTATTGCAGGGGGAGTTCTATTTTATATTTATATTATTATTAAACCAATGAAAAGACTGCTTTATGCATCGAAGGCGGCGGCATCCGGAGATCTTTCACAAAGAATACCTATATTTTCTGGCAATGAGTTGGGAGAAGTAGGAATTTCATTCAATGGGATGGCTCAGCAGCTTGAGACCGCTATGGACGTCCTTAATAAAAGATCAACTGAGCTGGAAAGTCTGAAGGTCTTTCTTGACAGCATTATTGATAATCTCCCTTTTAATATTTATGTGATTGATAGAGATTTAACTGTTATTGCATGGAACAAAAAGAGGGAAGACGGACCATTTGGTATAAACAGAAATTTTGCTATAGGGAAAAAACTCTGGCACATCCTTGATATGAATCTTTTTAAGGCTTCGTCACCCAAGGGTAGAGCAGAGATGGAAAAAGAATTCGCAGAGGTGTTTAATTCGGGCAAGATTATCGAAAGGGAAGAGGTGTCTACAAGTTTTGGAGGGAAAAGCTTCTTCAAGATTATAAAAGTGCCGCTTATGATTAAGGAGGATGGGGCTCAGTATGTGTTAACTGCCATTGAGGATATTACAATCAGGCGCCAACTTGAGATTCAGCTTATGGCAAAGAATAGACTGGCTGCTATCGGTGAACTTGCGGCTGGTGTAGCGCATGAGATAAATAATCCTATGGCATCAATGGCTGTTTGTGTTGAATCTCTCTTAAGAAGCACAGCGCAGGCTTCCTTCAAAAGGGATGAGGATAGCGCTAAATTTAATAAGTACCTAAAGATTATAGAGAGGGAGATATACCGCTGCAAAGATATAACTACTGGTTTATTGAATTTCAGCAGAGATAAAACATTTGTTATAAGAGATGTGACTGTTAAGGATACTCTGTTTGAGACAATAAAGCTACTGCAACTTCAGGAAAAATACCGCAGCTTTAAGATTTCAACTGACATAAAAGATAATCTGCCGTCTGTTTCCGCTGACGAGGGACAATTAAGGCAGGTATTTTTAGCAATTATGATAAATGCATTTGAGGCAATGGCCTCAGAGAGTGGCGCGCTCGATATATCTGCAACAGACGGTATGGATGGGAATACAAGAGTTGTAAGAATAGCCTTCAAGGACAATGGCTGTGGTATTCCAAAGGAGAATCTAAGTAAGATATTCACAACATTTTTTACAACAAAAGGAAATATGAGGACTGGATTGGGGTTGTCTATATGCTACGGCATAGTTACTCAGCACGGTGGGAGGATAGAGGTCGAATCTAAGGTTGGTTCAGGCAGCATCTTTACGGTAATTCTTCCTCATAATGGAATGCAAAATAAGCCATTAAATCAATAGATTACAGAATTAATAGTAATAAATAGTTTAAGTTTAAGATAATCTCAATTGATAGATTTGCATGACCCCAATAAAGAGACAAAAAAAGATTAGAGTTCTTGTTGCAGATGATGAGAGGCAATTTGCATCAGTGCTTACTGATGAGCTTGCTGAATATGGATTTTGTGCGGAGCAGGTATCTGATGGCAGGGAGGCGCTTTCAGCGCTCCAACAAGGTGAATTCGATGTGGTTTTGCTTGATATTAATATGCCTCACTTAAGTGGCATTGATGTCTTGAGAAATTATCAAAAGGATGACCTGCCGCCTGAATTTATCATTATTACCGGGAACGCCTCTGTTTCAACAGCTATTGAGGCAATGAAACTCGGCGCTTATGACTATGTTAGCAAACCATTTCAGACAGAAAAGCTGAAACTTCTCATTGAGAAGGCATGTGAGAAGCGGACGATAAAAAGGGATAATATTATCTTCCGTAAAAAGATTAAAGATAATGATGTGGAGATAGAAACTAAGAATCCTGCTATGCTTGAGATACTTAACACAGCAGAGAAGATGTCTGGCACTAATATGCCGATTCTTATTTCTGGTGAAAGCGGTACTGGTAAAGAACTCATTGCGAAGTTCATACACAATTCATCCCCCAGAGCAAACGGACCTTTTATAGCGTTTAATAGCAGCGCCATCCCTGATTCAATTTTAGAAAGCGAATTGTTTGGACATGAAAAGGGCGCATTTACAGGCGCTCATACCAAGAAGCCAGGCTATTTTGAGCTTGCTGACAGGGGAACGCTCTTTCTTGACGAGATTGGAGACATAAGCCCATCAATGCAGACAAAATTACTCCGTGCTATAGAAACAAATAAATTTTTTAAAGTCGGCGGAGTAAAGGAAATTGAAGTAGATTTAAGGATTGTGGCAGCAACCAATAAGGATTTAAAAAAGGAGGTTGAGGCAGGCAGATTTCGCCAGGACCTTTTTTTCAGACTCTCTGCAATGAATATACATTTGCCCTCTTTAAGGGAACGCATGGGAGATATCCCCCTTCTCATTGAAAGGTTTCTCGAAATGGAGGGGGAGAAGAGGAAGATGGACGGGGATGCCATGAAAAGGCTTATGGCATATTCATGGCCTGGAAATATAAGAGAGCTCAGAAATTTGATTCAGCGCATATGTATACTATGTAAAAATGACTCAATCACTATAAAAGACCTTCCTTTAGAACTTCAAAATCTTCCTCACACAAGCTGGGCCATTGGAAAACCATATATTGCTACAATACAGGAGCTTGAGAAAGAACATATAAAGACTGTTATGAGGCAGGTAGCTGGCCACAGGCAAAAGGCGTCTCAAATTCTTGGTATAGATCCAAAGACGCTTTATAGAAAGATAAAGCAGTATGGACTGGAATAAAAAGTCCAAATCGTCTACAAACCCATATGAAACATCCATGAGCCAGCGGCTCACAAAGGCACGCTAAGCGCGCCAAAGTGGGATGAAAATTTAATAACTGTCATGCCCCTCCCCCTGTCCCCCTCTGTGAGGGGGATAAAGGGGGAGGGGCATCCAGCGTCTTTCGCGATATGAGCAAAAACATAAAGC
>MGQA01000124.1:0-9356 GCA_001797665.1 Deltaproteobacteria bacterium GWF2_42_12
CAATTTTGAGACCCTTAATAAGTCGCGCACATGGCTTAATGAAACTATCATCTCATTTGATTCTGCCAATGCATCATCTAAGTATTTCTGAAAACCTTTCTTTTGATGCTTTTTAGAATAGCCTTCAGCTATCAAACGAGGTATTGCCTTTGATGACCTGCGCAATTGATCGGTTAAGTCATATTGTTCTTCTTTAGGCAGTTTAGGTGTAATTTTGGTATTTACTTCAATTGATGCTGCATATGTATTTTGATAAACCTCTAAATCCCTGAAGCTTCTTATAGGTTTTTTAATGTCCATTTTTGCCTCTTCCCAGCATCCAACTCCCAGTTTCCATACCAGCTTCTATAACAACAAACAGGTTTCTATTCTCACAAGTTTCTTTTACCTCGCTATCAATCTCTTCAGCCAGCCATTTTTTATTGTTATGGCGCCCTCTGGGCACATCTCCAGACAGCAGTAACATCTGATGCAATCATCATAATTAATATTTATGCGGTCTGTCTTTGTCATAATCCCTGGAGGACATATTTCAACACATATGTTACACAGAGTGCATTCTTTTTTATTTATATATGGTCTTGAAGTTAATGGCTTTCTTAGATAGCTATGCAGTGAGAATGGCAGCTTAAACTCTATGCTCACTACTGGCGGAAACTTAAAGTGAGATACTTTAACATCCTCTATGCGCTCTCCAAGAATATTTATATTGTCTATATCTGTCTCGCCTAAGCCATCCTCTTCTGCAACCTTTGTTGTAAGAAGGTCATGTGCCTTTGCTCCGAGCACCTCTGTTATGACCCTATCAAGGGCAATACAATCAGTTGATGCAAATATTAGTCCAAGCTTTCTGGGCTCTCCTCCGCTCCCAGGACCATTTCCCTCCATACCCACAATTCCATCAATTATAGTCAATCTGGGTTTTAAAAATAGATAGGTATCAATAAGCATCCTTGCAAATGCCTCGCTATCACCAGCAGCCATATGCCACTGGGGCTTCCTTGCGCCAACAACACAACCAAACATATTTTTTACACCGAGCGTCAAGAACATCTGTCCATGGGTCTTAAGCTTTGGAAGATTGATGATGCCATCAACATCAATAGCCTCTTTTGCTATCTCAAGCCTTTTAAACATTTTTCCTTCAGGATTTTCTACATATACTGATGTTGCAAGGTCTATTACCTCTGCGCCTAATTCTTTGGCTACATCCATCACACCACACTTTTGAGCAACTTTAACAGCATTGCCTATTCCAGGGCTGTCGCCTACAATAGGTGTAGCCCCAGCCTCTTTCACTAATCGTATTATAGCCCCCACTACAGCAGGGTGTGTTGTAATCGCTGCCTCAGGCGGTTTTCCAACAAGGAAGTTGGGTTTTAAAAGCATGCGTTCACCATTTTTTACGAATGCGCTCATACCGCCAAGAAGGTCTACAGAGTCTTTTACCGTCTTATAGACTTCATCGTTAATATATTCACTACATTTTTTTATGACAACTTTAGGATTCACGCTGTTTAGTTCCTTACTAATGAGAACATAATACAGATTACATTTGCGTTATTCCAAGAAACATCACCATTTCTGTCATGCCCGAATGCCTCTATCGGGCATCCAGAGTAATCGTAATGGATTCCCGCCCTCCCCCTGTCCCCCTCATGGAGGGGGATAAAGGGGGAGGACGGGAATGACGAATAGGGATATTTAGCAGATGAAAAATGCAAACTATTTAATGCTCCCCGTAGTATATGGCATAAAAGACATGAAAGCTTTCTGCCATAAGACAGAAAGCTTTCATATGAAACGCTCATGACCTTGGGTCACAAAGGGGCATGAAAATTGTAGCGTTGCCCTTTATGGGCAACTAATCGCTGGGGATAAACCCCAGCGCTACAGGGTATTTTAGGAGGTATTTTCAGGTGAAAACACCTATAACTTCCCTCTCGCCCCCCTTTTCTAAAGGGGGGATGGGGGGATTATTCTCACTCTCCTTGATGAGCGATTGCTCATGTAGGTTTCATAATAAATGTCAAATATTTTATACCTTATTTTTTCTTAAGCTCTTCTAATACACTACCAACATCCAGCGGCAAAAGCACTATATCCATCCTTCTATTTTGCGCCCTGCCTTCTACTGTATCATTACTGGCTATGGGTTTATACTCTGAATATCCAATAGCTGACAAGTGCCGAGGGTCAATACCTACCTTATCCTGAAGATACCTGACAACGCTGGTTGCCCTTGCAGTAGACAGCTCCCAATTTGTTGGATACTTCTCCCTTATCCTGGCGCCGATTTTTACATTGTCTGTATGTCCTTCTATCCTTATCTGTTTGTCAGTTATACCTTTTAATATTGCCCCTACCCTGTCAAGCACCTTGAGCCCCTCTTGTTTTATCTCTGCCTTGCCTGAATCAAAGAGTATTTTTTCAACCATATTTACCGATAACCTGTCAAGCGCCTGTGTAATCTTTATATCACCCTTTTCTATCTCTTTCTCCATTTCGCTTAGCAGTTTTTCATAAGTCTCTTTCACACCAGCCAATTCCCTCTCTTTTTCAGCGCCCAACTCACCTGCCTTAAGCTTTAGTCTCTCTATTTCCTTGTTCATATATTCACTTTTACTCACCAACTCTTCTTTTTCCTTTTTTACAGCATCTATCTCTCGAGAAAGATTTTCTATCTGATTTGATATCTCACCTGACTTACCCTTCAATTGCTGGTTTTCGTCTTTTAATGAGTCAATCTCCTTTAGGGCCTGTTCAAGATTCGCCTTTCTTGCTTCAGACTCATCCACAGTCTTCTGATAGATATCTTTGCTTATCCCGCAACCTGTAACAATAGCGAGCAAAAAGCAATAAGCGGTTAGCAGCAACTTCATACTACCTGCTGGATACTGCCTACTTGACTCACAACTTCTGACTTCTAACCTCTGACCTATGATCTTCTTCATCTTTTGATACCTCCTTTTCTTTACTATATAGAGTGTCATAGCTTCGCATACCTGCGTTGCTCCTCAGCTCGACCCGCTAAGCGGGTATCGTCGTTGAGGCGACCTCCCCCTGTCCCCCTCACAGAGGGGGACAGGGGGAGGTCGCCTCACTCCTCATCCACCTTAGGCGGATCGCGCCTTGGTCTGCTTTGTTCTGACGCTCTGTATACGCAATTATTTATGTCGTTATGTATAACTACTTCCATTGATTCAGAATATAGAACTACTTTATTTCGCCCTGTCTTCTTTGCATAATAAAGCGCCTCATCAGCTGCCTTTATTATGTCGTCCGAATCCTTTAACCCTTCGTGCGGGTACATTGCAACCCCTATGCTAATTGTAACTGTCAAAGGGTTTTTGACATCATCTGAAAAGTTGGCGCTTGCTATGGCCTTTCTCATCCTTTCTCCAGCGCTTATTGCCCCTTCCACATCCGCCCTGTTAAGGTAAATAATAAATTCTTCACCGCCAAATCTTGCCAGAACCTCTCCTTCCCTGAGTCTATCCTGCATTACTTTAGCTATTGCCTTCAGCGCCTTATCACCAACATCATGTCCATATGTATCATTTATGTCTTTGAAATGATCAATATCAATCAAAAGGCACGCAATTTGAAATCCATGACGCTTTGCCAGAGATAATTGCATCTTTAAATGTTCATAGAAGTGTCTTCGATTGTAAAGTCCGGTTAATTCATCAGTTATTGCCTGTTTCTCTAATAATATATTTTTCTCTTTCAGCTCTTCCTGCAGCTCCTGTAGTTTGATAAATACCTTTACCCGCGCCACAAGTTCATGACTGTCAAATGGTTTTATTACATAATCGCTCGCACCTATGTTTAACCCCTTTATCTTATCAATAACCTCTTTCCTGCTTGCGCTAAGCATGACCACCGGCACATCTTTACCAATTTCACTATCTTTTATGGTTGATATAAACTTGTAGCCATCTACCTTTGGCATAACAACATCAGTAATAACAAAATCAATTTTACTGTTAAAAAAAACCTTCAGCGCCTCCATCCCATTGCTTGCCTCAACAATATGAGAAAACAGATTATCCGTTGTTATTGTCTCTCTTATTAATTTCCTAATAGCAGGCGAGTCATCAACTATTAAAAGCGTTCTTCTCTTCACGCTGTAAGTTCTCCTCTAATTCGTAATATCTGAACAGCCTACCCATCACTTTAACTCCCTTAACATCTTTTTTGCCTTATCTGCCTCTTCTGTTTTAGGGTATTTATCCCTTACCCTTTCTAACAAAAGCCTTGCCTCTTTTTTATTGCCAAGTTCATTAAAGGCCATTCCCTGTTTTAACAAAGAAGCAGGAACCTTTTTGCCATTTGGATATTTTTTTACAACCTCATTAAATTCCAAAACAGCCTTTTCATAATCCTTTTGGGCATAATAAATCTCACCTAACCAGTAATAGGCATTTTGCGCAAGGTCATGTTCTGGAAAAAGCGAAATGAATTTAGCAAACTTTTCAATAGCATTCGAATAATCTTTATCCTTTGTCAGCCTCAGCGCCTCATTATAAAGCTCATCGGCTTTAGGCAGTAACTCTTCCTTCTGCGCTTCCTTTTGAGCCTCATCTGATACAGATGCCTTTTGAGCTTGTTCTAATGTTGTTAGCTTTTCTTCTAACAATAAAAGTCTTTTTTCAAGCGCCACAAGGAGATTCTGAATGCTGCCAAATTTATTATCCAATTCCTTTTTATCAATAACCTTCTCCTGTAGTGCAGCAGCATCATCTCTCGCATTTTTTATCGCAGCCTCCACTTCACCAAACTTCCCGTTCAAAAAAGCAATATTCTCCCTCACCCTATCAATAGATGCATTAAGATTTGCCCTATCCTTCTGGAGAGATTCATTTATTGCCTCAAGCCTTTTTGTCTGAAGCTCTACCCCCTTCTTTATTGTCTCCTCAAGAGAACCGAGTTTTTGCTGCTGTACTGCCGCATCCTGACGCAGGCTATTCATATCCTTTTTTATGGGGTCTTCTTCTGCAGTAATAGCAATACAGCCTGACAATATAGTCAAGAGTATGCAGCAATAAAATACAGTAAGGAGTAAGGAGTAAGGAGTACGCAGTAACTGCATACTGCATACTGCATACTGCATACTTATTTCTGTTCCCCGATAAATGCATTCGGGGACATGCTTCTGGCTTCTCACTTCTGACTTCTGCCTCCTGACTTCTGTCCTCATTTTACGATTACAAACTCTCCCCTTCTGTTTTTTGTCCAGGAATCTTCATCATGGCCAGCGGCAACAGGCTTTTCCTCACCGTAACTTATAGTAGAAAGTCTTGAAGGATTTATGCCATAGTTAACAAGATACTCTCTTATACTCTGCGCCCTTCTTTCCCCAAGCGCAATATTGTATTCATTCGTGCCCCTCTCGTCACAATGCCCTTCTATCCGAATCTTCACATTTGAATTCTTTTTAAGCCACTCTGCATTCTTTTCAAAAACAGATTGCATGTCATCCCTTATTGTGAATCTGTCAAAATCAAAATAAACAGTTAAAAGCATGCCTGTCTTCTCTGTTATTGCGCCCAGCTCATCTACTACGGCTGCCTCAGCCTTTTCTTTAGACGCCTCCATGATTGGCTGTTCTGCAACCCTTTCTTCTTTTATTGCAGGCTTCTCTTCTTTCGCCTCTTTTTTAGCTACCGTACTCTCTTGCTTTTCAGGCAACGTTGTCTTTTGCATAGCCTCTTCTTTTACTACTTTGACGCATCCGGCTGCTACAAAAAATAAGATAACAACCATTGATGCATATCGAATAACACTATTTGCCTTCATTTTTTTCCTCCTGTTTTTATAAAGGTTATTGGTTAATTATTTGCTGTTAGATATGGCGACCATGTGGGAGAGGTCTGCTCCCCTCTTTTAATATCTTCAAATCTTATCTGTCTCTGGTTTTCCCCATTATTCTGCATAATATAATTTCCGGCATTCCTATTTCTTGTTGATGCAAATACTATATATCTGCCATCAGGTGACCAGGATGGACTTTCATTATCACCAGCGCCTGATGCGAGCTGTAACTGGCTGCTGCCGTCCGCATTCATAACCCATATATCAAACTTGCCTTCATTAATTCTTGCAAATGCAATCTTATCGCCCTTCGGCGACCAGGCAGGCGCCGCATTATATTTACCCTCAAAGGTCAGCCTGGCAAGTCCAGTTCCATCGGAGTTTATCACATAGATATGTGGATTTCCACCAATATCAGATACAAATGCAAGCTTATTTCCATCTGGAGACCATGTGGGCGATGTATCTATTGCCCAGTTATTGGTAAGCCTCTTTAATTTCATTCCGTCAAGGGCCAATATATATAGTTCAGGGTTTCCATCTTTGCTTAACGTCATTGCTACTTCCCTTCCTGTAGGAGACCAACGCGCGCCTATATTCAACCCAGGATAACTGGATAGTTTTATCTCCCTGCCTGTGGCAAGTTCCATCATATACAGATATGGCTGACCTTCCTTATAAGAGGTATACAAGACCCTTTTGCCATCAGGCGACCATTGGGGAGAAAGGTTAATAGAATTATTCTTTGTAATCTGTTTAACATTATAACCGTCATAATCAGACACATATATTTCTTTATTGCCGGACGCATTTGAAATAAATAAAAGCTTTGTATCAAATACCCCTTTCTCGCCAGTCAATGCCTCTACGACTTCATCTGCAAATTTATGAACCATAGCCCTCATATTTGTCTTTTTACCAACATATCGCCGGCCCACAAGCAACCTTTCCTGAAATACGTCAAAGAGCTTTAATTCTACAGTCAGTTCCTCTTCATTGGCGACAAAAGAGCCTTTTATTAATACCTCTGCATTAATAACCTTCCAGTCCTTAAAATCTATCTCATCACTCGCTTTGTCAGTCCTGTTAGGGTCTTCTATATATGCCTTCTTATCAATAATGTCAAAGAACCCGGAAAAGTCCAAGTCTTGCGTAAGTATATCCCTTAGCTTAATGCTTACATCAGATGATTCATGCGGCGCCTTAAGATTTTTAATATCAGGAATCGCAATCGGCAGCCTCTTGCCTGTCGGAGCATTTATATCAATATAGACTTTTGCAGAACCCTGTTCTGTGAGTAAAGTCACCAAAAAAATACTTATAAAAAATAAATATTTGCCAATTAAAAATATATTTTTTTTCATTCTCTCTTGCATTCAGGGAAACACACGCCTATTTCCACAAATTCCTTATCCAATTCCTGAGGAAGCTGCGGGAATGATGAAGCTGCCTTTTCTATTGCCCTTACAGCGGACTGGACAAACATCGCATTGCCAGAGGATTGTTCAATATGGCTTTCAATCAGGCGGCCGTTCTTATCTATACGAACAGCTATCACAGCAAGTTCACCTTCTTTTATATGGCCCAGATAACTCCATTTGTCATGGATGATATCACCTATAAGCTGGGCATACTTTTCTTCTAACCCACCAATTCGCTGAACTGTGCCGCCTTTCTGAGAAACCTCTGCGCTTTTTACTGGTCTTACAACATCTTTCTTATGTGCAACCCTTTCCCTAATCTCTTTAATCTGTTTATTCAGTAGTTTATTTTCTAAATCTTGTATTAACTTGCTTACCGCCTCCTCTTCTTCCTTCTTCTTTACCTTCTGCTGTATCTTTTTTATCGCCTCGTCTACAGATGATTCTTTCTCTTTTTTTAATGAAATAACCTGCTCACTGGGAGCAGGTTTAGATTCAATCTTTATTGGCTTTTTTTCAGAAACAGGTTTTGCTTCCTTTTCTGGCGGAACATCTATTTTAGGAGGAGCTTCTTTAGTCTTCTCTGCTGGCATACGTCCAACAAGGTCAACAGTAAAAACCGGAGATATAAAAACCTTTTTGGAATCATGATTTGACAATAAAAAGACAACTGAGAAGAGGACAACATGCAGACATACAGAAATTACTACTGTTATACCAAAACCAGCTTCTTCATCCTTTTCGTTATAAAAGGCCTGTGGCACCTATTCCCCTTCTGCAGGCTCTGTTATCATCCCAACCCTCTGAATACCTGCCTTTCTTATCTCTGCCATTACGTTTACCACCTTGCCGTATGGCACATCCTTATCTGCCTTTAAAAGGACTATCCTGTCCGACTCTTTCACCTTTTTTATATAAATCCTTTCAAGCTTATCCCTTAAATCAGAAAATAATATCTTATTTTTATTTATAAAAAGTATCCCTTCCTTATTCACTGTTATAACCAATGGCTCTTCTCCTGTTGTTAATCCTGAAGCCTTTACCTTTGGCAGATTTACATCCAATCCTTCCTGCATCATAGGCGCTGTTACCATAAAGATTATGAGTAAGACGAGCATCACATCCACAAGAGGTGTGACATTTATCTGTGATAGGAATGTCCTTTGCTTTGTGCGTGAGAAATCCATGGCGCTTCGCTTCATGTAAAATTAGAAGTTGAGAAGTTTAGAAAATAAGCAGTTAAGGAGTAAAAACAAAACCCAGCATTCATCATTCTCTCAACCTCTTATCCTCTCATCTTCTGTTTATTAGCTCTTCCTCTCCCTCATCAGCTCCTTTTCTACTATATTTAAAAAATCACCTGCAAAGTTTTCCATCTCTGTTGTCATCCTGTTAATCCTTGTCAAGAAATGGTTGTAGGCAACAACTGCTGGAATCGCTGCGAGAAGACCCATGGCAGTAGCAATAAGGGCCTCAGATATTCCAGGCGCAACCACTGCAAGGCTTGCTGAACCTTTGAGCCCTATGCCTCTGAAAGAATTCATGATACCCCAGACTGTGCCAAATAGCCCTATGAATGGCGTTGTATTTCCTGTAGTGGCAAGGAATGCAACAGCCTTTTCCATCCTATTTATCTCATTTGCTATTGTTTTTCTTAATACACGCTGCATGCCTTCTATTTCGCTGACATTAAATTGGATAATGCCAAGGGTTTCCTTTTTCTGGCCTTTTGCCTGCAGGAGCTCATTGTAGCCAGCAACGAAGATTCTTGCCAAAGGAGTAAATCTATAATTGGAACATGCCTCAAAGATAGGGACAAACTGCTTTCTACTCCAGAAAAAATCCAGGAATGCAGATGATTCCTTTGCCATCTTTCTGAAGGTACGATATTTGTATAAAATTATAGCCCACGACAGGATAGAAAAAGCAAGGAGTATGATGAGTACAAGCTTTACTATCGGCCCTGCGCCAACTATCATACTCCATAAACTACCCTGCAAATCACTCGACAGACTCTGAGCTTTCAACAAATCCTTTTTACCTCCTAAAATCTTGTCTGAATTGTAATTAAAAAATTATCTAAGAAATTAACACCTTTCAAATTTCAAGTCAATGCAA
>MGQA01000124.1:9381-10325 GCA_001797665.1 Deltaproteobacteria bacterium GWF2_42_12
AATCCTTGATTTTAGAATTAAACTATAGTATAAATTTTCATTAAATTTAATCAGCCCAGCGGGTATCTTACATTTACATTATTGGTTTGGGGTTTGGCTCGCGACTGATATTGATTTATATTTAGAAAGAGGAGGTTATAAATAGATGAATAATTATGAAGTGGTCTTTATTGTAAGGCCAGACGCAGACGAGAATATTATAAAGGGGACTATTCAAAAGGTTAGTGAAACTGTTGGTAACCTTAAGGGCCAAATTATTAAAACGGAAGAGTGGGGAAAGAGGAGGTTGGCATACGCAATAAAGAAACATTCTGAAGGCAATTATATTATGGTAAATATGTCCTCTACCCCGGAAACCTGTAAGGAGGTTGAAAGGGTCTTACGGTTAAGCGAAGATGTTATTAGATATCAGGCAGTAAGGAAAGTGGAAGAAAAAACAACTCGTAAGACTAAGAAAAAAACAACTAGTGCGCACAAGGAGACAAATGATGAAAGAAAACCTGAATAAAAGACGGTCTGCTAAAGAAGAACAGCAACAGCAATTGGGCAAACGCCCCTTTACTAAAAAAAGGGTCTGCCGTTTTTGCGCAGATAAAAATATAAAGGTAGATTACAAAGATGTAAGAGCTATGAGGCAATTTATTTCGGAACGTGGAAAGATAGTGCCTCGCAGAATCAATGGAAATTGCGCTAAACATCAACGCGAAGTAACAGTAGCTGTTAAAAGGGCGCGTGTGCTTGCAATAGCCCCATTTACCACAGCAGCTGTATAAACCACATCACCTTTACCCTGACACCAAATTTTTTGGTGTTGAGGTTAACAGGCATATTCTCACACTTATAAGGGAGTCTATAATTGTATAGACATATTAATCAGCGCATATATAGAGTATACATTCCACACAGTGTCATTCCCGCATGTTTTTAGCGGGAATCCAGTAGTT
>MGQA01000125.1:0-7260 GCA_001797665.1 Deltaproteobacteria bacterium GWF2_42_12
CGCTCCTCGCAATGACATTCTAATGGTTTTTCAGAGGTTCCTAAAAATGTTTTTCTCTAAAGGCCTTCTCTTGTCATACTTTTTTATTTCTGGATTTTACCCCGTTAGAAAGTCCCCCATTTATGGAGGGGATGGTATAAATAAAATTTTAATTCCTTATAAGAAAGGGCTGGGTTTAAAGCCCAGTCCTTTCTAACGGGGTTTACTTTGGAGATACTTGATACTGTGCCAGGAAACTTGCAGATGACTTTCCCACATCGCTATTTGGATCAATTTTATATGCCTTTTCCCATGCGTTCCTTGCTTCAGGTATATTCCCTTTAATAGCAAGGATAAATCCCTTTGTCAGCCATGCCCTCTGATAATTAGGATTCTTTTGTATCCCTTCCTCTACGTATTTAAGTCCCTCGTCAGACCTTCCTGTATAGTGGTAGGACAAACCAAGGTCATTGTATGAGTCAACATCCTGCGGCTCTAATGCAATCGCCTTTTTATAATGTTCTATTGCATCATTAAATTTATGCTGGTCAAAATATATATCTCCCACCTGTGCGAATGCCTTCGCATCATTGGGTCTTTCTTTCAGTATCCTCTGTATCAATGCTGTTGCATCCTGCGCAGCTGGCACTTGTCCAACCGGATATTGCGCCTCTGAGCCGCCTCTATCTTCATACGAAGATGAAGGAATCGATATATCCTCTTTATCAGAAACATCCCTCACCCTTCCCAGCCAAACACCCACAACTAATGAAACAACAATTAATACTACTACAAGAACAATCTCTTTTTTACCCAAGGTTTTCCCCCCTTCCTAATGAGAAAATTCCCTATCTATCGCCCTTCTAATAGTCGGTATATCCTTACCCTGCTTATAGAGTTCATACGCCCGAATCGCCTCATCCTGACACACATCGCAATGAACCGCATGGTCATCTACATAGCAGGTAAGCAGGCTTTTGTGGCCAAAGTATTTTTTGCAATCGCAATAACAATAGAGGCTATCCAATACCTCTGGTATTTCTCGCGCTATCTCATATGTGGAAGCGGTTTTACCGGTAAATCTGGCGGGCGATAGTGTAGGCCTTGTCTCACCACCTCTGAGGCTGGCAACATCAGTTAAAGCTTCATTGCTATAAAAATAAGATGACAACAAATAGCCGCCACCTATTCCAATAGCTATCAATATAATAAGCGCTGGAAAAAACCATTTCTTATTATTACTCTCTTTTACTATACGTTTGCTCATAATCTACAAAATTGTATCAACAAAGGGATTAATTTTTTGTTAAAACTTGATTATCTTTTTTTAATGGTCTGATGTAGGTATTAAACCTAAATATACATTTGGTTTTCATTTTTCGGGGCAACCTACACGAGCCCGCCTTAGCCCGCCCGAGGCGGGGCTCACAAAGGCACGTTAAGCTTGCCAAAGGGGCATAAAAATTGGATTTCTGTATCGTTTGGATTTATCCCAAACGAAAAGCCGTTGTCCATAAAGGGCAACGCTACGGTAATGTGAATATGAAGCATTTTCTGGGTTAAACCGCCTTCTTGGGCAGGGAGGCGTAGTATGCATCTTTTGTCATCTTTTCCTCTTCACCAAAACGGATACATTCGGTTGGACATCTCTTTGTAGGCTGGTCATCCTGAGGACATTTATCATAGCTTACAACTGCGAGATTATCTATCATCTCTATGCCGCCTTCTACCGTGCAGTCTTTAACACAGAGGCTGCACGCAATGCAGGATACGCTGCACACCTTTCTGGCAATGGCGCCTTTATCTTTATTTCTGCAATAATTGAACAGCTTATGTTCAATCGGGTGCATCTCAATAATATTTCTCGGACATGCCCTTGCGCATGCCCCGCACCCCACGCATGCATCATAAAAGACAACTGGAAGACCGTTGTCATTCATAGTCATTGCATCAAACTTACACGCCTCAACGCAATCGCCGTAACCGATACAACTATAGGTGCATGCCTTCTCTCCGCCGGTAAGGTTGGCGGCAACACAAGTCGCCTCCCCTTTGTATACCGCACTCTTAACTGTTTCTTTATCGCCGCCCCTGCAGAGCACAACTGCAACAATCCTGTTGGTTTGCGCAGACTCTACGCCAAGATATTTTGCAATATTATCTGCAACAGCCTGGCCGCCAGCCACGCAGCCTGCAACTGACGCATTTCCCTGGATAAGCGCCTCAGCAAAAACTCTACATCCGGCCATGCCGCAGCCGCCGCAGTTGGTGTTGGGAAGAATATTTAAAAGCGCCTCGATTCTTGGGTCTTCCTGAACCTTAAGTTTTTTATCTGCATAAGCAAGAAAAAAAGAAAGGACTGCGCCAATAGCGCCCATACTCACTATGGATATTATTACTATATTGCCTGTCATGTCGCTTCGCTCCATTGAAAAATGCAAAGTGCAATTTTCAAATTGAAAATTCTCCTTAATTTTGCATTTTGCATTCTGCAATTTGCATTTTGAGCTACCCTCTTATCAGTCCTGCAAATCCCATGAATGCCAGGGCCATCATCCCTGCAACAATAAGGGTAATAGAAATCCCCTTAAACACCTCCGGCACATCTGCGAATTCCAATTCTTCACGGATGCCTGACATCATGAGAATGGCAAGCGTAAAACCCACGCCTGTGCCGAAACCAAAAAATATACTCTCAATATAATTATATTCTCGCAAAACCATAAAAAGCGCAAGCCCTAAGACAGCGCAGTTCGTTGTAATGAGCGGGAGATATATGCCAAGGGCCCTGTAGAGATGCGGGCTGGATTTTCTTATAAACATCTCTACAAACTGCACCAGCGCTGCAATGACTATGATGAATGCAACATACTGCAAAAATGGGATATTAAAGTTTACCAGAACATATGTCCAGACAGGCCATGTTATGGCAGCAGTCAGGGTCATGACAAATGTGGTTGCAAGCCCCATATTCAGCGCGCTCTCTGTCTTATTGGAAACGCCGACAAAGGGACAAATGCCAAGGAAATATGAGAGGACAAAATTATTTACAATGCTTGCTGATATGAATATTAATATTACTTCCATTATTTTTTTACCTCAATGACCGGATGGCGCGGCAGCCTTTCTCTTTGACAAATAATTTGTTAGCGCAACAAGAAAGCCAAACACAAAGAATGCGCCTGCAGGCAGAATCATCACTATCCATGGTTCAAACCATTCCCCAAGTAATTTAATATCCAATATGCTTCCAAAACCGAATATCTCCCGTATTCCGCCCATCAGGGCAAGGCTTAAGGTAAAGCCAAGACCTATGCCGAGGGCATCCATAATTGAAGGCGTAAGAGGGTTTTTCTGCGCAAACCCCTCTGCCCTTCCCAGGATAATGCAGTTGACAACAATGAGCGGCACATAGGGACCGAGCGCCTTGGATATGGGCGGAAACATCGCGGCAAGGAACAGGTCTGCGACAGTCACATACAGCGCAATAACGACAACATAGGTCGCAATCCTTACCTGAGACGGCACAATCTTCCTTATGAGTGAAACGCTGATATTCGCTGACAAGAGAACAAACGAAGTCGCCAGGCCCATTGCAACGCCATTGATTACTGAATTAGTCACCGCAAGGGTAGGACACATGCCAAGGATAAGTCGGAATGGCGGCAGCTCCTGCCACAGCCCTTTTTTAAATTCATGCCAGAGATTGTAATTGTTGTTTGCCATTATTTACACCCTGATTGCACAGATTTTTAAATACGATTACACAGATTTAATCTGCGTAATCTGTCTTTATAATCTGTGTAATCAATTACTTCAATATCTCCTCCTGCGGGAAGTTTTTCAGCACCCTTTCCACTGCATTATTTATATTCTTTACAACCGCCTCGGATGATATAGTTGCGCCTGTTATTGCCTGTATCTGATTCGGTTTTTCGGGCTTGCGATACTTAATATACTCTACCTTTGGCTTTATCTCAAGGCCCCTAAACTGATCTTCAAACGCAGGTTCTTTTATTCTGTTGCCAAGGCCAGGCGTTTCATTCTGCTCAAGGACCTTTATTCCCTTTAGTTTCAGATAATCGGTTGAAAGACCGACCATAATCCTTATATTTCCCTGAAATCCGCCGCCGTCTGCAATAAATGCAATCCCGACCAATTTGCCATCTGCGTCAATGCCCTTATATACGACAATCTTCTCCTTATCGTTTCCTTTTTCCAGTGTAGTATAATCCTTTGCCTCAGACAGGACTACAAAGATAGCCTCCCGCAGCTCTTTTTTCCTATTTTCCTGAATAAGGGGGTCTGCAAAATGAAAGACCTGCGCGAGGATGCCGCCGGACACGGCCCCGGTAATGGACAGGACAAGGACCATTTTTACGATCTTATTCACCCTGTCAGACCTCCTTGCATCCCAAATGAATATTGCGTCTCCATTCCAGCAATGTCTTTATTGGATGCACAGATCTCCTTAATAGGTAAAATTCTAACAGGGATCAAGCCTGTCCCCCTTCGCCGAAAAATTTTGGTCTCGTGTGTTTATTCAAAAGCGGCACAAATGCATTCATAAGAAGTATTGAATACATTACCCCTTCAGGAAGGCCGCCAAATAAACGAATAATGACTGCAAGAAAACCGCCGCATATGACAAATATCCACTGCCCAAGCGGAGTAACCGGCGATGTCACCATGTCAGTTACCATGAACCATGCACCAAGCATTGCGCCCCCTGCAAGGATGTGAAATAACGGGTCTGGATATTTTGAAGGGTTTATAAGATAAAAGATTGCGCCGAAAAATGCCATTGAGCCGAGATAGCCGAGCGGCAGCTTCCAGTTGATATAACTCCGGTAGCGCAGATACAGGCCGCCGATAAGTATTGCTATCGCAGATGTCTCTCCCATGGAGCCGGCTATATTGCCGAAAAACAAATCCATGTGCGATGTCATCTTGCCTTCGAACTTCATTAATGCCAGCGGAGTTGCGGCAGAAACTGCGTCAACACCGGCCTTTGCAGTCTTTGCAAGCGGTTCGCTCCATGTAGTGGTAAGCACAGGGTATGTGGCCATCAGGAATGCCCTGCCCAACAGCGCAGGATTAAATATATTATAGCCAATGCCGCCAAAAAGCTGTTTGCCGATGGCAATGGCAAAGGCAGAACCTAATGCTGCTGCATAGTACGGGAAACTGGGCGGAAGGGTTAATGCAAGGAGAATGCCGGTTATCGCAGCGCTCCCGTCCCATACTGTTATCGGCTTTTTCCTTATCTTCTGAAAAGCATATTCTGTGGCGAGACAGGTTGCAACGGAGACAATGATTAACCCGATTGCCCTGAACCTAAAAAAGTATACACTTGCAGCCATTGCAGGCAAGAGCGCCAGAACAACCGCATGCATAATCTTCGGAATATTCTCATCCCTCAGAAAATGCGGCGACGAAGACACAATGAGTTTTTCTACCGGTTTTTCCTGCGGCTTCTCTTGTGGCTTATCTTGTGTTTTTTCTTCCATATTATTATAAAATTCCTAATTTCTAATTACTAATTTCCAAGAAAATTTCTAATTCCAAAATGTCTAAATACAGGTGATGGTTTTTTGCTACCAGCCATGACTTGCCACCTACCCTAATATTTATTTAGAAATTAGAAATTGAAAATTAGAAATTTTCTTTACAACTTCTCCTTCTCCCTCACCTTAACCTTCCCCACCCTTATCCACTGAAGCAATGGCCTCTTTGACGGGCAGGTATAAGAACAGCACCCGCACTCTATGCAGGTAAGACCGCCCCATGCCTTAAATTCATCCAGCCTGTAGAGCCTGCCCAGATCACCGAGTTTATAGGGCATGAGATTTACAGGACACACCTCAACACAACCCCCGCACCTTATGCAGGGATCAACTTTACCGGGCTTTATCTCTTCACCTGATAGAACAGTTATGCCGGATGTCCCTTTAACTACAGGCACTTCAAGGGTTGTCTGGCTAATGCCCATCATTGGTCCTCCATTCAGCACTTCTCTTTCGCCATCCATAGTGATTCCGCCGCACTGATTCAATACATCTTCAAAGCTCGTGCCTACCCTCACCCGGAGATTCTTTGGCTCTTTTACGCCATTGCCGCTCACCGTCACAATTCTTTCAATCAAAGGCTTGTTATACTTTATTGCCTCATATACAGCATATGCTGTCCCGACATTGTTGACAACAACACCGACATCCATAGGAAGCTTGCCTACCGGCACCTTTCTGTTGAGTATTGCCTTAATGAGCATCTTCTCAGCGCCCTGCGGATATTTTGTCTCAAGAACGACAACCTTTATATTGCTATCTTTGGTAATCCTATCCACAGCCTCTATTGCATCAGGTTTATTATCCTCTATGCCGATATACCCATTTTCAATACCCACTGCCTTCATCAGGGTCTTCATGCCCCATACAATCTTTTCAGATTCTTCCACCATAAGCCGGTGGTCAGATGTGAGGTAGGGCTCGCACTCGCAACCGTTGAGAATGAACGCATCTATCTTTTTATCTTTTGGAGGGCTTATCTTTACATGCGTGGGAAACGCGGCTCCGCCCATACCGACAATGCCGGCCTCTTTAATGATTGTCCTCAAAGCCTCAGGAGTATACATCCCAAGCGAGAGGCCTATATCTGTGCTGTTGCTCCACTCTTTAATTGCGCCGTCGCCCTCTATGATAACAGATAAAACCTTGCCTCCGCCCGGATAGGGAAGCCTCTCTATATCTTTCACTTTGCCGGAAATTGAGGAATGGACCGGAGCAGTAACAAAGGTTGTTGCCTCTCCTATCTTCTGGCCTTCCTCCACTGCATCGCCCTTTTTTATCAGCGGCTTGCAGGGAGCGCCGATATGCTGCTGGAGAGGGATTACAACCTTCTTTGGCAGGATTGCCTTCTCTATCTTTTTGTTTTGCGTAAGTTCTTTACTGTATGAAGGATGTATGCCGTGATCAAAGGTCCTTAAATTCATAAACGATAATCAATCCTATTGAATTACCCGCCAGCAAGCTGACGGGTATTCAACAACCAGTTTTTATAAAAAATATAGAGTTTTTAAGGCTATCAATTTGACATGTATTTGTCAAATCTTTTTGTCTCCGACGTCTTTGTCCGAAAATACCTCAAATCCCCCCTTACCCCCATTTTCTAGAGGCTGTGTCATAATGTCATTGCGAGGGAGTGCAGCGACCGAAGCCTTGTCCCGATCCGCCTGAGGCGGAGAGGGAACTCTCGAGATTGCCACGGGCTTTGCCCTCGCAA
>MGQA01000125.1:7315-16245 GCA_001797665.1 Deltaproteobacteria bacterium GWF2_42_12
AGGGGGGATGGGGGGGATTATTTTTTGCAGGAGCAGGTTTGTAACCTGCTCCACGCTAAGCGTGGTGTAGGCACGCTTAGCGTGCCTCCATAAAATTCGTATTTGCCTGATACAAACTATTTGGGTTCAAGTTGCAAACTTGAACCCGCGAAGGGATTCATATTCACATTACCGTATCGTTGCCCTTTATGGGCAACGGTTTTTCGTTGGCACGCTTAGCGTGCCGTTGGGGATAAACCCAAACGCTACGAAAATCCACTTTTCATGCCCTCCAGCAAAGGCGGACTCAGAATGACAATACTTGGTCAGGCTCTTATCAATCATTCGCGCAGCCGTAAACCACAACACCCTGCCTTAAACCCCCACGCTAAAAATTTTGGCATGTGGCACAAAATTTACCATAAAAATCATTGACTTTGCTCACTTAAAGACTTAAAATTGAAACTAATATGCAAGAGCATATAAGCGCTAATTATAATGAAAACAATATACATAAGTTTTTAGAAATCCTGTATAAAGAAAAAGGATGGGATTTTCGCAATTACAGAAAGTCAAGCCTTTCAAGACGCATCCTCAGACGATTATCCGCGTACAATATCTCTTCTTATGAAGACTATTATAGAATACTGACATCTGACCCTGCTGAATATGAAAGGTTGTTTCTTTCCCTTACAGTCAAGGTAAGCGAGTTTTTCAGAGACCCAGAGGTTTTTGGCATACTCAAAGATGCTATTGCCTCAATGGCTCCGGATATAAGAGACGGATTAAGGGCATGGTGCTGTGGTTGCGCTTATGGCGAAGAGGCATATTCGCTTGCTATACTCTTTTCCGAATGCCTCAAACCAGAAGTTTTAAAAAATACAAAAATATTCGCAACTGACATAGACAATAAAGCTATTGAGGCTGCGAGAAACAGCATTTATATAGAAGATGTCTTACACAATTTAAGCTGCGCCATAAGAGACAAATATTTTATAAAAAAAGAGAGGGGATATAAGATAAAATATAGCCTAAAGGATTTGGTAAGATTTGGACAACTTGATATTGTCAGGAATCCTCCATTGCCCAGAATAGATATGCTCTTTTGCAGAAACCTGTTCATGTATTTTGAAAAAGAACTGCAGAAGAATGTGTTTGAAAAGATAAACTTTGCACTGAAATTAGGCGGCTTACTCGTCCTCGGCAAGTCAGAGGTGCTGCCAGTGCAATTTATGAGTAACTACAGGGAGATAAAGAAGTCAAGCAGAGTATACAGAAAGGAACTATGCAAATGAGAGGCTTAAAAAGATTGTTAACTGACAAGTCAACGGGTTTTAAGTTTATCTTTGCTTTCAGTTTTGTAATACTTGTGCCAATGGCAATCCTTGCTATTGTCTCTTATAAAGTAATAGATTCCCGCCTTAAGGAAGATACCCAGGAAAAGATTACTATGGGGCTTAAGACAGCATGGACGGATTACAACATACGCGGGGAGCAGATGCGCTATGGTATGCTTCAGGCCGCTGCTATGATAGAGATAAAAGATGCTGTAAGGCTTAAGAATAGAGATTATCTCAAAAGGATGATGATACGGTGGAAGGAAAAGAGGCCTTATGTTGATTTATGGATAGTAACAGATGAAAACGGAAGGGTAATAAGCCGTCTTAACAGCGAGGATTCAGGGGATACAATAGAGTTTAACGGTGTCATAGAAAAGGCCATTTTCACAGGAGACGCACAGATATCAACAGAGATTATTGAAATTGATGTTTTGAAAAGAGAAGGTGAAGAATTTCACAAGCAGTTTATCGTACCTGTTATACCAAGTACCTTAAAGGATGAATATAAAAGGCCGGGAGGGACCTTTGAAGATGATGCATTAGCAATTATTGTTGTAGTGCCTGTGAGGGGCGAAAATCATGGCATTATAGGGGCTATTGTAACTGCAGATATACTGAACAACGATACATATCTGCCAGACAGTATCGCTGAAAAGATACCAGATATTTCTGCAACTATTGCTATGGATGGACTCAGAATCACAACCAATGTAAAAGATAGCAAGGGGCGACTTGCAATTGGAACGCTCCTATCAAATTCTGTGATGAATGAGATAAAGATCGGCATATCGCTTCGCGGAGAGTGGAATGTGCTTGGCAATAGATATATTTCTGCCTTTGACCCAGTAAAGGACAACAAAGGAAGAATCATAGGTTCACTCTTTATTGGCGCACCTAAAGCAAGGCTCTGGTCAATACAGCTTGAAAACCTACTAATAATATCTGCAATAACAATAATTGGCCTCGCATTCTCCCTTGTTATAGCCATTATATTCACAAATAAAACAACAAGGCCTCTAAAGCTTTTAAGAGAAAAGGCCGATCTTTTTGCAAAGGGCGATATAGAAGTAAAGATGGATATTGATGGAGATGAGAATACAAATGACGAGATAAAAATCTTTGCCCACACCTTTAATGCTATGGTGGGTGAAATAAGGACAAGAAATGCGGAAGAAGAACGTTATCTAAAAGAACTGGAGGAAAAGAATAAAGAGCTAATCGAGGCCCATGAGAAGATTTCAACTGCATATGAAGAGCTTGAGGTTGCCTATGAAGAGACCCAGAGCCAGAGCGAAGAGCTCAATTCAGCCAATGAAGAGCTAAAACTCCTTAACGAAGACCTTGATAAAAAGAATGTGGAACTCACTGAGGCAAACAGGACAATAAAGATTGAAGAGGAGAAACTTAAAAAGGTAAAGGATAAATTAAGCCTTATATATAACGGCCTGAGGAGCTATCTGCTCCTCGTAAGCGAGGACTGCAGCATACTTGAAGCAAATAAGCATTTTATGAATAACTTCAAGCTTAATGATTATTCGGTTACTGGCATTAAGCTTTATGAGATTTTTGGGCTTGATGAAAAAGAACATCAGAAAGTATGTCCTGTAATAAAATCAATCAAAACAAAAGAGCCTGCGGAATTTGAGTTCTCAATATATGATGGGAAGATATTACGGTGGAATGCATTTCCACTGATTGAAGATAGTGGAAGCCCTCCTCAGGCCGTTGTCCATATAGAGGATATAACTGAACAAAGGCTTCTCCAGCAGAAGCTTATACAAACAGACAAGTTATCTTCACTCGGAGAACTCGTATCCGGCGTTGCCCACGAATTGAATAACCCCCTTACAGGCATAATGGGCTACTCTGAAATACTGATGAACGAGGCTATTGATGACAAAATTAGGAGGAGGCTTAAGGATATTAACGAGGCATCCCACAGGTGCAAGCGCATAATTGAAAACCTCCTTACATTCGCCAGATGGCAAAAGCCAGAGAAAAAATACAGTGATATAAATAATATAATTAGAACCACCGTTGAGTTGAGGGCATATCAATTAAAAGTAGAGCATACTGATGTAGAGCTTAACCTCTGTCCTGAGCTTCCAAATACAATGCTCGATGAACATCAACTACAGCAGGTGCTTTTGAATCTTATAAATAATGCCCATCATGCCATAAAAGAAACAGAAGATAAAAAGGGAAAGATTACAATAACCACAAACAGAGAAGGAAATAATGTTAAGATACAGGTCTCAGATACTGGAACAGGAATTCCAAATAACATTGCCCAGAAGATATTTGACCCATTCTTTACTACTAAAGATATAGGCAAAGGCACAGGCCTCGGACTAAGCATCTCATACGGCATTACAAAAGAGCACGGAGGAAACATATACGCAGTTAATAACAAGGATGGAAAAGGCTCAACCTTTGTAATAGAATTGCCAATAATTGAAGATAAGGCCAAAAGAAAAACCTCGACCAAAAGTGTGGCAAAACCAAAACCGTCAGAAAGAGGGCTGCGCGCCCTAATACTCGATGATGAGCCAACCGTGCTTGAATTATTAAAAGAGGTATTCACAGTAGAAGGCTTTTCTGTTGACACAACCACCCGCGGGGATGAGGCATTGAAGCTCATTGAGAATGAGGATTACGATATTATAATCAGCGATATTAAGATACCTGATATGGATGGAAAAGAATTTTATCATAATCTTAAATCCATAAAACCTGAGGCAGTCAGCAATATAATCTTTATATCAGGCGATACCGCAAGCAAGGAGACAAAGGACTTCCTCAAGGAATCAGGCAACCTCTTTCTGCACAAGCCATTCACCATTGAACAACTAAAAAAGACAATATCAAAACAGCTCTCTATCAAAAAGTAAAAAAATGGAATTCACACCCTTTCTTATATCCTGGAATATCACGAAGAGGTGCAATCTCAGATGCAGCCACTGCTACCTTGACGCATCTGAGCTAACAGAAGGTAAGGGAGACTTGCCAACCTCTGACGCAAAAAGGATAATAGATGAGATAGCATCCCTAAATCCATCTGCAATGCTCATTTTTACCGGCGGCGAGCCGCTGCTTAGAAATGATTGCATGGAGCTTTTTTCTTACGCCGCAAGTAAGGGTTTTACAGTAGTAGTAGGGACAAATGGGACGCTTCTAAGCGACTCTAATGTAAAAGATATGATAAGGAGTGGCGTAAAAGGGGTGGGGGTTAGCCTTGACTCCTTTGGCAGAGAATATCATGATAAGTTCAGGGGTGTAAACGGCGCATGGGAAAAGACCATTGAGAGCATGGATATCCTGAAGAAATACAGCCTTGATTTTCAGGTTCAGATAACGGCGACAAAAGAAAATTATTCTGAGATACCAGATATTATAGAATTTGCGCATAAAAAAGGCGCAAGGGCTGCAAATATATTTTTTCTCGTGTGCACAGGCAGGGGACAAAATATGACAGACATAAACCCGAGCCAATATGAAGAAACACTTGCCTATCTTGTAAAGGCAGAAAAGGAGTATGAAGGACGGATGATGGTAAGGGCAAGGTGTGCGCCGCATTTTCTAAGGATTGCGCATAAGCTGAATCCAGATAGCCAGCTTCTAAAAGGCGCAACAAGCGGCTGCATAGCAGGCACAGGATATTTCAGGATTACGCCTGAGGGAGATGTAACGCCATGCCCTTATATGCCGACAAAAGTGGGAAATCTCCTCCCCCCCCTATCCCCCTCTGGAGGGGGACAAAGGGGGAGGAGCCTTAAGCAGATATGGACAACATCTCCGGTCTTTCACGCCCTTAGAAATCCAAAATACGAAGGCAGGTGCAAGGACTGCGATTATAATGAAGTGTGCGGAGGATGCAGGGCAAGGGCCCTTGCAGCTACCTCGAATCTTATGGGTGAAGACCCCTGGTGCGAGTATGAACCGGAAAATCCCCCCCTCCCCCCTTTAGAAAAGGGGGGTAAGGGGGGATTTAGCCAGAAGAAAGAGGAAATACTCTGGACAAATGAGGCATCTGAAAGGCTTGGCAAGGTTCCGCCATTCTTAAGGAGTATGGTAAAAAAAGGGGTTGAGAGGTATGCAAAGGCAAAAGGTATGAAGCAGATAACCCCGGACATTATGGCTGAGCTTAGAAAAAGGGCAGGGAGATAATTGCAAGGTTGCTGAAAAACTCTAAAGAATGTCATTGTGAACGAAGTGAAGCAATCTCATCTCGATTAAAATCATGATGTCAGAAATTATGGAACCTGTTCCGAGCAGAGAGAGGAATCTCTGAGTTTGCTGCATCGTCCGCCTTAGACTAACTCGCAACCGCTTGCGCACCTCGTAATAACAATAAAAGAGGAGTTTTTCAACAACCAGCTATACAATTTTAAATAACTTTATTTATGGAATTGTAGAATCGTATAACTGTCCATCATCTATGCAGCCTGAATCTTTACTGCGCGGCACACACACATTAACCGTTCCGGAACATATTCCGCCTATTCCATCGCTCGCAGTAAATGATATCTGGTAGACTCGGCCATCGCCGTTATTAAACCGTTCTGCCCTTATCCATGCAGTGTCTGTCCCAATACCGGAGCCATCCGGGAATCTCTTATCAGAAGCTGACCTCTTTACAGGCTCATCCTGTGTAATCCCTGTGATTGTTATAGAGACTGTATCCAAATCAGGGTCTATTATATTTAAAATACTGATAGCTGTCATATCGTTGTTATTATTCACGATGATAGGGAGGCTGGCTGACGCCCCAATACAGTTAGGCGGGCTATTTTCTCTAATCTTTGCAACAAAGGCGTCATATACACCGCCAAACACGCCGTCAATTGGAGATACTGCTGGAAAATCGAAAGCCTCGGTTCCGCCAGTTATGAATGCATCCCCAGAGGCGCTTACTGAGATGCTGCTGCACCAATCCCAGCCATTGCCTCCTAAATATGTAGAATAAACAATAGAATCACCTAAGCTATTTATCTTTGTGATAAAGGCATCTGAATATGAATTACTACAATCTATACATGCCGCCTGAATAGGAGAGGCTACAGGAAAATCACTTGATACAGTGAGCCCTGCTATATAAGCGTTTCCAGAAGCATCTACTGCAATACCATAACTCCAGTCTTCGTTACTTCCTCCAATATATGTAGAATAGATAACGGCATCGCCTGAGGCATTTATCTTTGTGACATATGCGTCAGAATATGTAGGGCAATTGTTACATATCCCCTGGATAGGAGAGACTGTAGGAAAGTCAGCAGAATACGTCCATCCAGTCACATATGCATTCCCTGAGGCATCTATTGCAATACCCCAGCCATCATCATACATACCTCCCCCAAGATATGTGGAGTATATAATGGCATCGCCTGCGGTATTTATCTTTGCAACAAAGGCATCGCTCCATCCTGCAAATCCTGTATAGAGGCCTGTAGTTGGAAAATTGGCAGAAAATGTTCCGCCGGTTACATACGCGCTCCCAGATGTGTCAACTGAAATGTCCATTCCCCAATCCCAGCCGATTCCACTCAGATATGCGGAGTATCCAATGGCGCTACCTGAGCTATTTATCTTTGTGATAAAGGCATCGCTCCCTCCGCCGAAGATCGTATTAAGACTCGTAACAGGAAAATTATCAGAATAAGTTTCTCCTGTTATATATGCATTTTCAGCATTATCTATAGCAATACCATTCCCAAAATCATAATAACTTCCTCCAAGATATGTGGAGTATGCAACGGCGCCTGACGCATTCACCTTTACGATAAAGGCATCAGAATATGTAGGACAGCTATTACATATGGGCTGAATTGAAGATAACACAGGAAAATCTGCTGAATATGTCAACCCTGTTATATATACATTTCCAGAGGCATCTACAGCAATATCCCGCCCATCATCAGACATGTTGCCCCCAATATATGTAGAATATTCGATGGTATTACCAGCTGCGTTTATCTTTGTAACAAAGACGTCGCTTGCCCCTGCGAAGTTTGAAGAGGAACCTGTAACAGGAAAATCAATTGAAGAGGTGGCGCCTGTTATATAAACATTCCCAGAGGCATCAACTGTAATACCCTGGCCCGTATCGCTGTCACTGCCTCCAAGATAGGTAGAATAGCTAAGCACAGGGTCTATTATCAGTGGATATTTTTTATTGTATGATGCAACTTGAAAGCCGTAGGAAAATAGAAGATGACCATTAGCAGTATGCAATGGCTGAAAAACCTTGAATTTCCCGTTTATTTGCACCCTTTTGCCATTTATCTCCTGATAGATATACGGCCTCTCTTGAATAAGCTTACCTTGCTTAAGGCCTACCTCCAGGTCTCCATCCCCAGTAATATTTAAAGATTCAATTCCTTCATAAGAAAACCTTACTTGAGATGGGTTTGCATCTGGCTTTACAATAAGGTCATATTCCATCTGCTGGTTGTTCCCATAAAATTTCATATCTATACCTTTATATAATTCTTTATAGATAATGGACTTATATGTTGGAATACTGGTCCTCCATTTATTTGGGTCATTGCCAATAAAGTAGTTGGCCTTGCCTTTCTGCTTATCGTCAGCAACTATTTCTGGATTTTTATTAGCGCCAACAGGAGCAAGTTTGAGAAGTTCGGGGGTTAGAGTTTTGGCTTTCGAGGCTGTGATTGCGTGTCTATTTTTTGGAATTTGAAAATCAGGATTTGGGGCTTGAAGCATCAGATATACGCCATCTTTAGCAAAAAAGGTGGCATGGCCGCTGCCCCTTTCGTAGAACTTAACCTTTTTATCTATCTGGCCAGTATTTCGGATAAAATGGAGCGGGAATTTACCATATGTCTTCTGAATACGATTTGTTGTGGTTTTATCAATGATGAGGTCTGAAGATTTTTTTGCTGAGGTCTCAATTATAAGTTCTTGTCTTTCGTCAGCGCCGGTATGGGCTGAGATACCAAAAAAGGGGTAAAAGGCCAGAACGCAGCCAAGCAAACACGTGGAAATCCGTTTAAACATCCTCCACCTCCTTGCGCATTATCTTTTGATTATTTCATTTATACAAAAAAATAGGTCAGAGCTATATTGAGAAGTGAAAGCTTAGACTGAGGTTCATCTGATAGTGCATCAGAAAAGATTCAAAATGTAACCCACTATACCTTTACCCTCACACCAAAGATTTTGGCGGTATATTGACTGGCGACAAAAACTATCACCAGCCAATTATTAAGGGTCTCAAAATTGTATTGACATAAATCAAAAACTTCACATGCTGTCATTCCCGCAATCTTTAAGCGGGAATCCAGAGTCTTTCTGTTGTAGCCGGTATCACAAAAGACGCTGGATGCGTCCCCGAATGTTTCTATCGGGGATAGAAACATTCGGGCATGACAAATCGGCTGGTTAGATTTAAAAAGCTAAAAGAATGTAGTTAGTATTATGAGACCCTTAATAATTACTAACCAGTCCATAATAGTATAGACATTGTAGACCCTCGATAAGGTTACGGAGTATTGCTGGAGCGGAATTGTGGATGTGTGCAACTGCACGATAAACATAAGTGGCAAACGCTCCACTTTACACGCAACGTGAGCGAAGCTAAAGGACTGCAAG
>MGQA01000126.1 GCA_001797665.1 Deltaproteobacteria bacterium GWF2_42_12
CCTATTGCTTATGCAAATGTCAATAGAACCGTCCCCTTTAAGTTCTTAAGCGATCCGGTGGAACGCCGGGTTAGACCCTTTGCGGACTCTCTTAATAGGCGGCCTTGCTATTAAACCCGATACGAAAAGTGCGCAAGAGAATCCTAAGATCAAGTAGTAGGGACTGCTTTTCCGCGTACTCAATATCCATTTGAACCATTTGATCAAAGTCCGTGGCGCCAGCCTCGCGCCCAAATACCTGCCAATACCCCGTAAGCCCCGGCTTAAGCTCAAGCCGTCGCTTCTGAGCATCGGAATAGCGCTCGACTTCCAGTGGAAGTGCCGCGCGCGGTCCAACAATGCTCATATCGCCGAGCAGAACGTTTATGAGAGCGGGAATTTCGTCAATCGCTGTCATCCGCAAGAATCGGCCGACTCGGCTGATTCGAGGGTCCGAACGCAGTTGGAAGACGGGTCCCGTCGCGGCTTGCTCAGAATTGAGTTTCATGGTCCGGAACTTTAAATATTTGAATGGCTTACCATGGCGCCCAAGGCGCTCATGCCAAAACAGAACGGGACCAGGGCGGCTTTCGAGTTTGATGACCAGAGCTACCAACAGCAGCATGGGCGATACAAGGACAAGCATGATGCTGGCGACAAACATATCGAAAATTCGCTTCATTAAGCCATAGCGACTGCGTATGTGAGGGTTCTTGTTCATGACCGTCAAAACCTCCTCAGCATGAGGATGCCGTATCTAATAACGTATCCGACACCTATCAGTGTGATAATCAGCAATAGCAAAAGTGCGGCGAAATGCACGACTATGATAAGAACCTGATAGGCCTGTTGCACAGGAGCGGATGGTAGGTTTGGGAGTGGCAGTTGCCGTAGGTACAACGAGAATGCGTTTACCACGACAGTAAACAAGCCCACGAGTTTCAGTAACCTTGCCACTGCTGGCGACTTTTTCTCTTGTTCGATGCGGTCTTCGGCATGCCTAACCTGAATCTCTTTTCGCTCGGACTTTGCAAGTACTGACTTAAGAGCAGTCACCTTGCTGCCAATGTCTTCGACGGCATCCTTTGCACCAGAGACATAGAGAAGTACAGGTTTCTTGCTAGGAGCACCATCGCCCGCTGCCGGAGTCATCAAAAAGGCGAACGCAGTTCCCGCTGCATCGCGCCATGCGCCTAGTAACGGAAGGTTATCTGGCGGACGGTAGCCAAACCGTGTCCATTCTGATTCGGGGTAGAAGACATAGTCCGCTAGTGCATGGTCAACCGACCGTGGGAGTGGCATCGTATGCTTTGAGGATGTCGGCCACAGCATCCAAGACGCTGTAAACGCCCTTGGCTCAGCTGCCTCCACTTCTGCTTTTATCATAAGGTCTCAGTTTCCCCGACGTCCAACCAGTTATTATACAGTTACAGTCCCAGACAATAGCAGAATGTTTATACCTGGTCAAGAAAAAATAAAGCTTGACGTATCTGCCTGATTTCACTAAGCTTTGCAACTGACTAATATGCATTTTTGGATATTAGTCAGTATGTGGTTTACCTATGCTTCCTATTCCGACCGATATATTGGCGCATTATGAAGCCGTCCTTAAAAAGTGGAAGGCGCCTGTTTCTCTTCACGCTGATTATAAGAAGTGATTGAGATTTTACCTTGATTTCTGCCATAAATACTGTCACAGGTATGCTGACAGGGAATCCCTTAAACACTATAGAATAGTCAATTTAATCTGTGCTATCGTATTTCTAAATCTGTAAAATCAGATAGGTGTTAACTATGCCCACCTTTGCAGTAAGTGAAGAAAAAAACAAATGGCTCAAAGAAAAAATGGAATCCCTCAATATCCGCGAAGAGGATATTCTGGAGAAATTTATTCGTTCCTCCGGAAAGGGCGGCCAGAAGGTCAACAAGACCTCCAGTTGTGTGTATATAAAACACATTCCAACAGGGATAGAAATAAAGCGCATGAAAGACAGAAGCCAATCTATAAATCGCTTCCTTGCAAGGCGCGAGTTGATTGAACGGATTGAAAGGCTTTCAGGAAAACTTACTAATGAAGATATAAAAAGGCTTAAGGCAAAAAAGCAAAAGCAAAAGAGACAAAAGAGGGCGGCGCTGAAGTATAAAACGCCGGCAACAAATGTGGCGAGCCAAGCTGAAGGGGATATTGTAAATTCGAATGAAGATAAAAGTAAAACCTGAAGATTTTATTGTAGAGGAAGATGCTGATTTAAAACTCCATAAAGGCGGAGATTATAAAATTTATCTCCTTAGAAAGAGGGGATTCAATACAGTAGACCTTCTCCTAAGGCTTTCAAAAAAATTGGGTATTCCTTTCAGCAATTTTTCTTACGGCGGCAAAAAGGATAGGCACGCCCTTACAACCCAGTATATAACCATCAAAGACAAAAGCATATTTGATACACAGGAGGATTCGTTTAATCTCCGATATGTGGGAGATATGCAGAAGCCCATGGGGCCTGACCTCATCAGGGGCAATGGATTCAAAATTGTGATAAGAGACCTTGATGAAAAAGAGGCCTTAAAGTCCAAAGGAGAAATAGGGTTTGTCCAGGAACATGGGTTCATCAATTATTTTGACGACCAGAGATTCGGGAGCTTTGACAGGGAGCAGGGTTTCATAGGCGAAAAAATTCTTCAAAGTCATCACAACATTGCGCTCAAGATATATCTCACTGGTATCCATCCGGAGGATAAAAAGGCGGAAAAGGAGAGAAAGAGATATTTTTTTAATAACTGGGGCAACTGGAATGAATGCCTTAAAAGGGCCAAGACATTATTCGAAAAAAGGGCATTCAGAATTCTAAGTAAAAAAGAGACCAATCCATTTTTAACGAATATTCTTATGCTTCCGCGAGAAGAATTGTCTCTATTTTTTTCCGCCTTCCAGTCATATCTCTGGAATAAACTGGCCGAGAGGCTTCTCAAGGCGCATTGCAGCGAAACACTTTTAAAATACAGAGGCGCATACTGGGAATATCTCTTTTATAAGACCCTTCAGAAAGGAAAACTGAATTACCTTAGAGACCTTAATCTGCCAACCCCTTCCCAGAATGCAGAGATGCCGGATGCGCTTTCAGAAAGATTGTATCAGGAGATACTCACTGAACATGAGCTAAAGCCTTCTTCTTTCACTCTTAGAAAGATACGCACAGCATTTTTTAAATCAAGCCCAAGAAACTTTCTGATTATTCCCATGATAAGCCTTGCAGAAATAGAGGATGATGAGCTATACACTGGCAAGAAAAAACTGATTCTGGAATTTAAACTGCCACGTGGGAGTTATGGGACAATGCTAATAAAGAGATTGATGGCAGAATGAGATATCTGCTTATCATATTTGCCCCATGTTCTCTTAAGATTTCTTCAAGGAGGAATTAATAATGCAATTCTATGCAGGATATTTTCTTGTTGCTGCTGCTGTCTGGGGCGTTGTAGCTATGATGCTGCTTTTAACAGCATGGTGGTGCGCTTATCAAAGGCGCTGTAAGTCGCATAAACGGCTAATGTTCTTTTTGACGATTGGAGCATGGCTTTTCATTGTTAGCTATATGTTTAGATATTATATGCCTGCTACCGCCCCTCTTACTATACCCCGGCATCTTTACTTATGGTTTGCTATCCACGGCACAATGGGCATGTTTTCTCTTATATCAGCCTCTATTCTTGTGTGGTCAAGACTTAGCCAAGGACAGCGGTTTTGTAATATTCATCAACATCTGAATAATCGCCATATTCTTTATGGTCGCATATTGATTATAGTATGGACATTGACGCACATTGGAGGGATAGCCAATTATTGGCTGCTGAAGTAGCATATGCCAAAAAGAGGCCCTGTTGCCCGTTCGCCGCTACAGACATGGCATTTGACCGGTCTTTTGAGTCTTTCCCACTTGTTAAATACGCAGCCGCACTTTATAAAAAGCTTGCTTGCCTGCCAGAAAAGGTTTAAAATTTTAAATTTATATGGATAAGATAATCATCAAAGGGGCCAGAGAGCACAATTTAAAGAATATTGACCTTGAAATCCCAAGGGATAAGCTTGTGGTAATTACTGGGGTGAGTGGGTCAGGTAAGTCAACGCTTGCCTTTGACACTATCTATGCAGAAGGGCAGAGGCGGTATGTGGAGAGCCTTTCTGCATATGCAAGGCAGTTTCTTGAGCAGATGGAAAAGCCTGATGTGGAGAGTATCGAAGGACTTTCTCCAGCGATATCCATTGAACAGAAGACCACCAGCAAAAATCCCCGTTCAACTGTGGGAACTGTCACAGAGATTTATGACTATCTGAGGCTCTTATTTGCGAGGATAGGGAAGCCATATTGCTATAAGTGCGGAAAAGAGATTTCTGCCCAGACCATCCAGCAGATGGTGGACAGGATAATGGAGCTACCTCAGGATACTAAGATGATCCTCTCTTCACCAATTGTAAGGGGCAGAAAGGGCGAGTATAAAAAGGAATTAGAGCAGTTGAGAAAGGATGGCTACACAAAGATAAAGATAGACGGAGAGGTAAAGGACTTAAGCGAAGATATTGCCGTAGATAAGAAGAAAAAGCACGACATAGATGTTGTCATAGACAGACTCGTGATTAAGCCTGCTATTGTTAAGAGGCTTGCTGACTCTCTTGAGGTTGCAACACGGCTATCTAATGGAATTGCAAAGGTGGAGATTATTATGGAGCAAGCCAACCGTGTTGGCGCAAAGATGGCGACATGGTTGCCCTTGTCCAAAGACGGCAACACGGTTGCCTCAGTCCAAAAGGAAATTCTTTTTAACGAAAACCTTGCCTGTATTGACTGCGGGATAAGTTATCCTGAACTGACTCCTGCCATGTTCTCATTTAACAGTCCGCATGGCGCATGTTCAGAGTGCAATGGCCTTGGTGGAAAGCTCTATTTTGACCCTGATTTAGTTGTCCCTAATAAAGAGATTTCACTGCGGGAAGGGGCAATAGCCCCCTGGGCAAATAAAACATCAATCTATTTTCATCAGATGATTGAAGCGCTTTCAAGACATTTTAAATTTGATATTTATACGCCTTTTAAAAATCTGCCGAATAAGATTCAGGATATGCTGCTCTATGGCTCTGGCACTGAAGAGGTGGAATTCTACTATGAAAAGGGAGATAGGCGTCATTATTATAAAAAGCCTTTTGAGGGTGTTTTGAAAAATCTTGAGAGAAGGTATCATGAAACAGATTCATCTGATGTGATGGAAGACTTGAGTCAATATATGAACACCCAACCATGCCCTGCTTGCAATGGTTCAAGGCTTAAAAAAGAGTCCTTATTCGTAAAGATTGATGACCATTCCATATATGAAGTTACTCAGATGTCAATAAAAGAATCTTCTAAATTTTTTAAGGGGCTCAGGCTCGGAAAGACAGAGCAGGAGATTGGAAGGAGGGTATTAAAGGAAATAGAGGAGAGGCTTGGATTTCTGATAAATGTGGGGCTTGATTATCTCACTCTTGAAAGGTCTGCTGCAACCCTTTCAGGCGGTGAGGGGCAGCGCATAAGACTTGCAACCCAGATAGGTTCGAGCCTTACCGGTGTTCTGTATATACTGGATGAGCCATCTATTGGCCTCCACCAGAGGGATAATAAGAGACTTCTGGATGCTTTGAAAAGATTGAGAGACCTTGGGAATACTGTTTTAGTTGTTGAACATGATGAAGAGACAATTGTATCTGCTGATTATGTGATTGACATGGGCCCAGGCGCTGGTGAACGGGGAGGCAAGGTGGTTGCAACAGGAACGCCCCTTGAGATTATAAGCAATAAACAATCTTTAACAGGCAAATATCTCAGTAAAGAGTTAGAAATTCCTGTGCCTTCAGAGAGGAGAAAATCTGATGGACGTTTCTTGACCATCAAAGGCGCAAAGGCAAATAATCTTAAATCCATAACAGTAAAGATTCCCATTGGCCTTATAACATGCATTACCGGTGTATCCGGCTCAGGAAAGAGTACCCTTGTAGTTGATACGCTGTATAGGGCACTTAGCCAGAGGTTATATCATTCAAAGGAGAGGGCAGGCGAGGTTGAGGATATCCTTGGCCTTGAATTTATAGACAAGGTAATAGATATTGACCAGTCGCCTATCGGCAGAACCCCCAGGTCGAATCCAGCTACCTACACAGGGCTTTTTATGCCCATGAGAGATTTATTCTCAGAATTGCCGGAGGCAAGAATGCGCGGCTATAAGCCCGGAAGATTCAGTTTTAATGTGAAGGGTGGAAGGTGCGAGGCATGCGAGGGAGATGGTCTCATAAAGGTTGAGATGCACTTTCTCCCTGATGTGTATGTAACCTGCGAGGTGTGTGGCGGCAAGAGATACAATCGGGAAACCCTGGATATTAAATACAAAGGAAAGAGCATTGCCGACATCCTTGATATGACCGTCACAGAGGCGCTTAATTTTTTTGAAAACATACCTCCTATAAAGGAAAAATTGCAGACCCTTTACAATGTTGGTCTTGGCTATATAAGGCTCGGACAGTCAGCTACAACCCTTTCCGGCGGAGAGGCGCAGAGGATAAAGATAGCAAAAGAGCTTTCAAAGAGGGCAACAGGAAGGACAATGTATATCCTTGATGAGCCCACAACAGGGCTTCATTTCGCAGATATACAGAGGCTTCTCCATGTCTTGCAGGAACTGAGGGCTGCTGGAAATACGATTTTAATAATTGAACACAACCTGGATGTATTGAAGACCGCTGATTATATCATTGACCTTGGCCCCGAGGGCGGAGACGAGGGCGGCAGGGTTATAGCCACAGGGACGCCAGAAGAGGTGGCTGAGGTACAAGGTTCTTTTACTGGCCATTTCTTAAAAAAGGTTTTGCAAGGCCGCTTAAAAGCGGCGGTTGGTTAGTTTTGGTTCTTTCATTCTGAAAAACCCCCCTCCCCCTTCCTCTCCCATCAGGGGAGAGGTGAAGGTGAGGGGAGATTTTCGTGCCTCTTGGTGAGCCGAAAGCTCATTGGTGTTTTGTAAATAAAGATGCTCTACAAATCAAGGATAGCCTTCAGGGCCACGCTCATAGGACTTGCCGGAAATATCTTCCTGTTTGCCATCAAGCTCATTGCAGGTGTGATTTCAGGAAGTCTGGCGCTCATATCAGATGCAATCAATTCCCTTACAGATATTTTTGCTTCAATTGCCATATTCATATGTGTCAGGGTCTCTGACAAGGAGGCTGACGAAGGCCATCCGTTCGGCCATCACAGGGCAGAGCCAATAGCTGGACTTATTGTAGCAATCCTTGCTGGTGTGCTCGGATTCGAGGTTATAAGGGTCTCTGTTGAAAGATTAATATCTCCGGAAACGCTATCAATTGGTTTCCTATCCTTAATGGTTCCAATAATAACCATAATAACAAAAGGGGTAATGGCATGGCATCTTAAAAGGGTTGGGGAGTTAGCGAATAGCCCTGCAATAAAGGCGAGCGCATTTGACTCTTTCAATGATGTATTTGTTTCCTTTACAGCACTTATCGGTATTTTAGGGGCTCAGCAGGGGTATGATCTCATGGACCCCATTGCAGGTTTTTTCATAAGTCTCTGGATTATATATGCAGGCTATAAAATAGGTGTTGAGAATATTGACTATCTTATGGGCAAATCCCCTGACCGTGAGTTTATGAAGCTTATAGAAGATGCGACAAAAGGGACGATAGGGGTAAAATCGCTGAATAAAATCAGGGCGCACTATGTTGGGAATTTTATCCATGTTGAGATGCATATAGCAGTTGATAAAAATCTCTCCACCTTTGATTCACACGCTATTGGAGAAGATGTTGAGCTAAGATTGGAGAGGTTCGACGCTATTGAAAAGGCATTTGTACATATAGACCCCGCATAAAACAGTCATGAGTCAAAAGTCAGGAGTCAGGAGATTATGAGAAAAATTTATTATACATCTTTTCCCACAGCCATCGGCAGGATATACCTTGCAGCGACAGAAAAGGGTATTTGCAGGGTGGCTTGGGAATATAAAAGTGAAAAAGGCTTTATTAAAACACTATTACCCCCTTACCCTCCGCTCTCCCCCTTAGAGGGGGAGAGGATAAAGCCTGCCCTTGAATGTTTTTATCAGGGGGTGAGGGGGGCTGCGATTATTAAAGATGATGGAAAATTTACAGCTATTAAGGATAGTATGATAAAATATTTCTCAGGAAAGCCAGTATCCTTTAAGTGCGCTATGGATTTTGAAGGAACAGATTTTCAAAAAAGGGTCTGGCAGGTGCTATCAAATATCCCTTATGGCAATATTTTAACCTATAAAGAGGTTGCACAAAGGATAGGGAGGCCAAAGACAGCCAGGGCAGTTGGCAGCGCTTGCGGTGCAAATAATCTGCCCATCATCATACCCTGCCATAGGGTTG